>JBBQHV010000142.1:0-5225 GCA_038324295.1 Chthoniobacterales bacterium | reverse complement strand
GAGAATGTTCTCCGCGGGCGGCTGCGCGACAAAGGTGCGCATTTCTTTCAGCACTTCCTCGACCACGAAACGCGGCGGAATGATGCCCATCTTCTCCCGCAGCCGCAGTCCTTCCAGGGTCTGGTCGAATTTCGCCGGCAGCGCGTGCAGCCGGTCGAGGTAATACTCGCAATCGCGCGGCGCGAGAAGGCGATGGGTGTTGGCCATGAAGCTCGGAAATTCGTTCTGCACGCCGAAGAGCTGGTTGACCGGATAGTTGTAAAACTGAAAGCGCTCGCCTTCGACCTGACGTTGCAGGAACCAATCGAGCACCTCGGTCGAGAGGCGTTGCGACTGCGATTGCCGGGAAAGCGGATAGGCGTGGAGTTGGGTGAGATCTTTCCGCCAACGCGCCGCGACCTTTTCCTGATGCGCGGGAGATTCGTCGCTCAGCTTGCCGTTGTGGCTCGTGATTCCGAATTGCTCGACCAGTCCAAGCGCGGAGAGAAGCTCCGGCTCTGAGAAAAGGACTTCGGCGAAAACCTTGTCGTAAAAGAGGTTCAGGCTCCAAGGGCGGAACCAAATCAGATTGATCAGGAAGATGGCGAGCGCGACGACGAGGACCGCCACGATCCCGAGAATCCATTTCAGGATGCGTTTGAGCATGGCACGAGAGAGCCGACCGCGAGCGCCGCGTCAATCTCGAAAAGTCGGTCGGGGGCTCTGTAGCGGCGCTCTGTGAGCGTCGTGCTGCTTGGAAATGACGCTCCTTCGACGGTCACAGACCGCCGCTACAAGGGGGGATTATTGCCGCCGCTCCTATCTCCGCCCCGACTTGTCGTAGAAGAGAATGTTGATCAGCAGGGCGATCCCCCCGCCGGCCGCGGCGAGGAAAAGAATGATCGCCAGCCCCGGATAACCCCAGATGCGGAAACTCGCCTCGACCCGCATCAGCATCGCCGCGCCCACGATCAAAGCCGCCAGGATGAGGCCGACCGTGATCCGGTTCGCCACTTTTTGGAAGCCTTCGATCAGCGTCCGCTCGTCGATCGCGTCGACCGAGAGCTTGAATTCGTTGTTCGCGATCGCGTCGAGGATCTTGTTGATCCGGGCCGGGAGCCGCTGGATCAGGTCCTTCACTTCAAGGACGCCACTGAAAAGGTTGCCCGGGGAAAGTCCCCTAACGAGTCGCTGCCGCATGATCTCGGCGGCGTGGCGGCGGATCGAGGCGTTCGGGTCGAAGTCGGGCGCGATGGTGCGGCCGACCTGGTCGAGATTGAGGAGGGTTTTGCCGAGCATGGAGAGCTCCGGCGGGACGCGGATGCCGCTCTCGGCGGAGGACTGCGTGACCTGCAAGACGAGCCGGCCGACCTGCATCTGCTCGACCGTGGCGGTCTTCTGTTGCGCGACGATTTCACCGATCCGGCGCGCGAAGAGTTTGGCGTCGAAGTCTTCTTTTTTCTCGCCGATCTTGATCGCGACATTGGCCGCCTCGTCACCGCGCCCTTCCGCGATGGCGAGGAGCAGTTGCAACAAATCCTCCTGCAAGCGCGGCATGATGCGGCCGACCATTCCGAGATCGAGGAGCGCGATCCGGTAATCGGGCATGATAAAAACATTCCCCGGATGCGGATCGGCGTGGAAAAATCCGTTGACCAGGATCTGTTCGAGATAGGCGCGAAACATTTCCTCCGCGAGCGCGGCGCCATCGAACTCCATGCGGGCGAGCGGGCTCAGCTCGGTTACTTTTTTCCCCGGCACGAACTCCATCGTGAGAACGCGCGAAGTGCAATAATCGGCGATCGGCGCCGGCACAATGAGGCGCGGAAAATCGCGCAACTGCTCGCGCAGGGTCGTGAGGTTGCTCGCTTCCTGCCGGTAATCCAGCTCCTGGAGGAGGCTCTTGCGGAATTGCTCGAGGAGCTGGCAAAATTCGTAACGCCGGCCCAGCTCGGTGTGCTGATCGAGGAAATCGGCGATGTCCTCGAGCGCCTCGAAATCCTGCACCATCCGCTCGCGGATCGCGGGCCGCTGCACCTTCACCGCGACCGCCCGGCCGTCGCGCAAGGTGGCATGATGGACCTGGCCTAACGACGCCGCGGCCATCGGTTGGTCTTCGAAATGGGTGAAGGCCTTGGAGAGGCGCACGCCCAGCTCTTCGCTCACGATCTGCTCGACCTCGGCGAGGCTGAACGGCTCGACCTTGTCCTGAAGCCGGGCGAGCGCTTCCAGGTAAGCCGGCGGGAGCAGCTCAACGCGGGTGGAGAGGAGCTGGCCGATTTTGACGAAGGTCGGGCCGAGTTTCTCCAGGTCGCCGGCAAGTTCGTCCGCCTTGGCTGCTTCCTCGGGGGCGACCCGCTGCTCGGCTTCGAGGGCTTCGCTCAGGCCGGTCGTCTTCACGAGGTCGGCCCGGCCGTACTTCATGAAGATCCAGGCGATCTGCTGGTAACGCTTGAGGTGCTGTGGCTTGAGAGAGATGCCCATGATGGATGGCGTTGCGACCTAACGACCGCCCCCTCTTGAAACGAATCTCGACCGCGAAACGGTTTCGTTGTAGCCGGGGGCGGTGACCCCGGCTGGGATGGCAAGGCGGCGTTCGAGACCAGCCGGGGTCAACGCCCCCGGCTACAACGGCGACTATTCGTTAGGCCGCGACCTGCTCGTGGCTCGCCTTGTCATCCTTCTCGAGCCAGTCGAAGAGCGTGGTTGTCGCCGGGTCCATCCCCAGCTTCTTCGTTTCCTCGATGAAATAATCGCGCTTCTCCGGATCGTTATAGAGCGTGGCTTTCATCATCTCATCGATCCACTGCTTCTTCTCTTCAGCGGATTTCGGCCGGCCGTGCTCGTCGACCCACTTCACCATCTCCTCATCGCTTTTGCCCTCCGCCACGGCGGCTTTGAAGTTGTCGCCCAGGATGCGTTTCCAGCCGAAAAGCATGTTTTCGAGTGGACAATCGAAATGATACTCGCCGATCTCGCCCCCGAGGAGCGCGCGGCATTTGTCGAGCGTACGGCCGAGGATGACGTAGCCGCCCACCATCGTCTTGGGACCGCGCGGCGCTTCTTTGGTTAAATCTTTACCTTTGACGTTTTCTTCCATCGCCCAACCTAGGGCGGACGGCTCGGAGCAGCAAATGGGGCGACCTTTTCCGGCGATCGGGGGACGCGAAAGCGCCTCTTCCTTCGATTCAATTTTATGAGTCAACAGAAAGAAATCATTTCGACATTAAACGGCCTGATCGAAACGTTGAAGGACGGTCAGGAAGGGTTCAAACAATCAGCCAGCGGGGTGGACGACGCGCAGCTGAAATCGACCTTCGATCAGCTCGCGCTGCAGCGCTCCAAATTCGCCGGCGAGCTGCAAAGCGAAGTCGTCAATCTGGGCGACCCGGACCCGGAGGATTCGAGCAGCGCGACCGGCTCGATGCACCGAGCCTGGATCAACATCAAGAGTGCGGTGACCAACCGTGATCGCCACGCCATCCTGGCCGAAGCCGAGCGCGGGGAAGACTCCGCGGTCGCGGCCTACAAGGATGCGCTTGAGAAAGACCTGCCCGCGCCGATCAAAGATGTGGTCATGCGCCAATCGACCGAAGTGAAAGCGGCGCACGATAAGATTCGCAACCTGCGCGACGCGACCGCGCAGAAGTAGCGGCGGCCAGATCACAAACTTTGAACAGGCAGGATGCTCGGCGTTCTGCCTGTTTTTCCTCCTCGCACTTTCCTTCGGATTCCGCTGCGCTTGACAGCCAAGGCGACGGCTCAAATGCTGGCCCGAGATGAAAAAAGCCGACGACTTGGACCTGTTTTTTCCCCCGATGCATCGAACGCATCGAGGATGCATGGCGCCGGCGCATTACTGGTAAGGATTCCTGTCTGCCACCTCGACCACATCATTCGCGAGCAAAGTGGCGACGAACGGGCAGAAGGATCGCGAATCTCTGCCACGCCTGCGCTCTTTCCACGAGTGGTGGCTGCGGCGATCTGAGAAGACGTCCAAAAAGTCGTCAGGGCGGAAATTTTAAGGCGGGCGCCCTACAATTCGCTTTTGGCGTGTATTCATGAGACGCCCTCTGAATGAACGACGCTGCCCGCCGCTTCCTGCGCCGTGCAACCAACGTTCATATACGTGACTCACGTATAACAGGCGAAGCTACAAAAACTCAATGCGTCAGACACACTGCTATCACGGAGTGATGTTATAAACTTCAACCAGAGCGACGCCGGTGGTGTTATCCTTCCCGCGCACGATGGCGGTGTAGTTGCCTGGCGTCAGGAACGCTACGATGGCCGATTCTTTAGCGCTCTTCGGCTCCGTCTGGGTCGCTTCGATCTCCACTTGTTGGGAATCTCTCCAGTCATCGTTGAAGCCGATGATCGCTCCATCTTTGTCGTGCAGCTCCAGCGTTGTATCTGCAAGGGCACCTGGCACCGGCGGATTGGCATTCGCCAGCGATGGCCCGATTGCCCGCACCAGGACTTGACTGGTTCCGGCGCCAATAATCATCCCGCCAATCATCACATTGTCGCCGGTATCGACAAAGCCGCGGGCGCTGATGTTCGCGAGGGTGGAATCAGCCGCCTGGTCGAAGTCGTAGACCTCCACCAAACCGATCCCGGTTCCGCCGTCCTTTCCTCGGACGATTGCGGTATACGCTCCCGGCGCCAAGGTGGCGACAATGGCCGATTCTTCTTCCTTTTTCGGCGCTATTTGGGTCGCTTCGATCTCCGACTCCTGGGTGTCTTTCCAGTTATCGTTTGTTATCACCGTCCCATCCGGCTCGTGTAACTCCAAAACCGGATCCGCCAAAGCGCCCGGGACCGCCGGGTTGGCCTCGGAGAGAGAGGGCCCAATCGCCCTCAGGATGACTTTCTTGGGTGCATTACCCGTGATGATGAAGCCGCCGATCAGGACGTTGTCGCCCGTCAAGACCTGCATGCGGGTGGAGATGTTAAGTAACTGTGGGACCGCCTGCAGGAAGACCAGCGTCTTGGTGGCGGTGCCATGCGAGTTGGTGGCAAAGAGTTGCACGCTGCCTACGACTGATTTGGAAGGAACCGAAGCGCCATTGCTGCTGGGCGCCTGGATCGCTTTGCTCATTGGAGGCGTGTAGGTTCCCGAGATTGTTCCCGTCGTTGCATCGAAGGTGAGCCCCGGTGGCAACTCGCCGCCGATACTGAAGACAGTGGGGTCGCCCGGATCGACTCCGCTGACCGGAGCGCTGATCGTATAGCTAAATGGCTCT
>JBBQHV010000141.1:0-5229 GCA_038324295.1 Chthoniobacterales bacterium | reverse complement strand
GTTAGGTCATAGCCGGCCGCGAAGACGTGCGCCGTATCCAGACAGACGCAGAGCCGCTCCGGATCGCGCGCGTTGGCGATGATGCAGGCGAGATGCTCGAAAGTGTGACCGAGGCACGAGCCCTGGCCGGCAGTCGTCTCGAGCGCGATACGTGTTTTCACTTTCGGGATGCGGGCGAGAATCTGGTCGATCGAGGCGACGACCTTTTCCAAGCCCGCTTCCTCGCCCGCCCCAAGGTGCGCGCCCGGATGAAGGACGAGAAAAGGCAGCCCCAGCTGATCGGCCCGGGTCAGTTCATCCGCGAGGGCGCGAAGGGAATTTGCGTAAAATTGCGGGTTGGTGGCCGCGAGATTGATCAGGTAATTGGCGTGCGCAAAAACCGCTGCCAACTCGTTACGCTGGGCGTGGTTGAGAAACGCCTTGATCTCGGCAGGGGTGAAGGGCCGGGCAAACCACTGCATGTTGTTCTTCACGAAAATCTGCATCGCGGTGCTCTCAATCGAACGCGCCCGCTCGATCGCACGATGTACCCCACCGCCAATCGACATGTGCGAGCCGAGAAGAATTGCTAATTGCTGACTGCTGATTGGCTCGGATGCGACGGCATAGGCTCTCAAATCAGAAATCATCAATCAACACTCATCAATTCTGCTACAGGTGTTTCGGCCGCCAGACCGGATTCGTTAGGCTGCCGCTTCCGTGATATTCGAAAAGCTGATAGAGCGGGGTGAGGAGCGCACCCGGGCCGTTGGCGTTGATCCGGATATCGAAGTCGAGCTGGTTCTTGATGAAGTTGAGGTCGCCGTGTCCGAGCATGGAGAAGAGATTGCCCGCGACCTTCAGCCGGTCGGTGTGAATGACACCCTCGCGAATCGTGAAGGGCGCAGTCGCCTCATGCGCGACGCTGTAGCCTGCGCCGGTGAAGAATTTGCTCAGGAGCGCGGAGAGCGGCCCGAAAACCGGAATGGCGAAGACGTTGCCATTCCTGATCTCGACGTGACCGGCGCCGTGCAACGACGCTCGATCCGCGCCCCGCCCGCCAAAATCGAATTTGCCGCCGAGCTCGCCGCGCGCGGTTTTGTAGTTGAAATAGAGATTCGTTAGGCTGGGAAAATCGACGCCCTCGAGCGCGACCGTGGCCGTGTAATGCGGGTCGCCCCGGGCCAGCGAAATATCCGCGCCGCCGGTGAGGTTGCCGGAGAAAAGGCTGGCCTTGAGACCGAAAATCTGGAGCCGATCATCGGTGAAAAGAAGCTGACCTGTGACGCGATCGAAGGAGAGCTCCTTGTAGATGAAGGTGTAATCCATTCCCGCGGGCGCGGAGACATCGAGCTGCAGGCGGGTGTCTTTTCCTCCGCCGAGCTGGACGATTCCGTTGGCGCTGACATGGGGCGGCCGATGGAAACGATACGGCTTCACGTGCTCCCAGAATTTGGGCTCGATCCACATGATCGCTTCGGCCGGCGGGAGGGTGGTTTCGACGTGCGTGATCTGAATTTCTTTCCGTTTCGAATCGTAACCGAACGAACCGGTGCCGATCCCGTCGCCGCGTCTGACCTTGAAATTGTTGAGGACGAAAGCGCCATCGCCGAAGTGAAGATCGCTGCTCGCGCTGTCCATCCGCACCCCGCGGAAGCGAGCCGGGCCGAGGGCGAGGGTGCCGTCGCCCTGCCAGGTCGCAGGGTCGCGACTCGTGCCGCGCAAACTCACTCGCAGATTGGGCGAGCGCTGCCATTCCCATTCGCGGAGAAAGTTGGCGGCGTCGGGCGGGACGATCGGCGCCAGCGCGGTCGGATCGAGGGTGCTCTCCACGTTCATCCGAAAGTCGTTAGGCGCGTCGAAGAGATCGGCGTTGAGCTGCCCGGTGCGATGACGCAGGCGCAGCTCGCGCAGCATCGTGCGCCGGCCGTCCCAGGCGAAATCGGCGGTCAGGCCATCGAAGCTGATCGCCTTGTAGCTGAAATTTTCGAGCGCGAACTTGCCGATGACCTCGAGCTCTTTCGGGGCGGCGCCGATCGTGGCCGAGCCGGAGGCTTCGATCAGGGGAGGCGCGTCGAAAGCGAAATCGTTCAGGACCGCGCCGAGCCCGAAACTGCCTAACAATGGCTGCAAATCCACCGTCGAGCGGGCCTGAAAAGTGGCGCGGCCATCCGCCCGGCTCCAGGTGGCGGTAGCGGCGAAGCGGCCGGCCTGGTCGCTCCATTCGAACTGCGGGATGGTAAGCGTTTGCTCCCTCCATTCCGCGGTCAGGTTGAGATTGCGCGCCTCGTAGTGCTCGCGCACGACCTGGCTGGCGCGGAGGGTGGCCTCGACCCGGGCGGCCTCCAGTTGCGCGAGGTCGCCGGAAAATTTCACCTGCAACTCCGGGCTCGTCCCGGGATAACTAAAACGCTGCAGGACCGTGACGAGACGCTGCAGCAGTTGCAGCCGGCGTTTCCTCTCTTCGGCGGAGTCTTTCGGAGCCGGTTTGGCGTTTTCGCGCTGGATCAACTGGCCGGTGGCGGAAATGCGGATGCCACAGAAAAGGCCTTCCGCCTGGCTCACCTCGATGCGGTCGGGCGGAAAATAAACATGGGCGCGGAAGCGTTTCAGCTCGGCGTGGGCGACCTGGCCAGGGGCGGGCGGCAAGGGAATGGTGAGATCGCCGTTGCGGATGTCGAGCGCGTTGAGAAACGGCTTGTGATGGAAAAGGGCGGCGTAATTGATATCGAGCGAGATCTCGCTCACGACCGCGAGGGTCTGGTTCCGTTTGCGGTAATCGTAAATGCGGACGTCGCGCGCGATCAGGCCGCGAAAAGGATCGAGGGTGAGGCGACGGACGGAAGCTTCGACCCCGCGCTTGTGCAATTCTTCGACGACAAGATTGCGCCAGTTGCGGCTAAAACCTTTCCGGGCCAGATACCAGCCGCCCCAGGCGAGGCCGGCGAGCAGGAGGACGATCGTTAGGCGAAGAAGCGCGCGGAGAGCGCGGCGGGCGCCGGAGGCGCGGAGGCGGCCGCGATGGAGCCGGGGGCGGGGCGGTTCGCTCGTGAGGGTGGAAGGCATGCTGATGTTTAAAATCGTTGAAACGTTGAAGAGTTAAAGGGTTGCAGCGATAAAGCGGTGCAATCGTGACCGCTTCAACTCTGCAACGCTCCAACGCTTCAACCCTCACACCATGGCCATCTCCGATCTGCCCGCGCTGAATGCATCGCTTAATTTTATCAGCACGGTTTTTATTTCGTTAGGCTGGTTTTTTATCCGGCGCGGGCATTGGCGGCGGCATCTCGTTTTCATGATCGTAGCGCTGATTTCCTCGACCGCTTTTCTCGCCGGCTACATCACCTACCACTTGCACGTCGGCGAAAAATCATCCGGCTATCACGGCCTCATCGCCTGGTTTTATTTTCCCATGCTCGCCTCGCACATTCTCCTCGCCTTCGTCACCCTCCCGCTCGTCATCCTCACCCTCATCCCGGTCTTCCGCCGCCGCTGGGATAAACATCGCCGGATCGCGAGATGGACGATGCCGATCTGGCTCTATGTCTCGGTCACCGGGGTGTTGGTTTACCTGATGCTCTACCGCTGGTTCCCGCCCGCCAGTCTTGCGCTGGGGCGCTAGTTGATGTTTGATCCCACTGCGCGCCCGAGCGGCCGTATTTTATGGTGACCATCGCGACCTACAACGAGCCGGCCAAGGCCAAACGCCTCAAGGAAAAATTAAAGGAGGCCGGGGTCAAAGCCGACGTGAACAACGAGGCCAATCTCCAGACCTACGCCTTCATGTCGAAGCCGCAGGCGAACGTGAAGGTGAAGGTGGAAGAGCAGGATTTCGAGCGCGCCCAGGCCCTCATGGTGGAATGGGAAGCGGCCGATCCCGACATCGGCGCGATCCGTTGCCCGCAATGCAATTCACCCCGGGTCGAGTATCCGCAGCTGACTCGCAAATTTCTCACCCCCGCGCTCGCCGGGATTCTTTTTGCGCTCAAGATTTTCCCGAAGGAATTCTACTGTCAGGATTGCCACTTTACCTGGACGAACGAAGAGGAACAGCCGCGCTATCGCTTTTGGGATCGACTCTTCTCCCGACCTCCAGAGCGCGAGGGTTGAGTCGCCTGGCCGCTCTCCGCGAGGAACGTGAGTTGCTCGCCAGATTCACGGCCGCCGGCGCGAGGTTAACTTCGGGCCGGCTCGCTCCGATCCTTTCATGAAATGGCTTTTCGCTTTCCTCCTCGCCCTCGTCATCTTTGGCGGCGCGGCGCTCTTTAGTTACAAGATTTTTCTCCGTCCCGAGATCGTGATGCGGGCGGAATTAAAAGCCGGCGCCACCCCGCGCGAGATGCCGGATCTGAGCCTGCCGGAATTCCAGGCGGCCGCCCAACTGAAGACCGAAGGCAAGCTGGCCGAGGCGCGCGCCGCCCTCACCGCCTTCATTCAGAAATATCCGAGCGGCAGCCACGTCGGCGAAGCGCAGGATCTGCTCGGCGAGGTCAACACCAGCATTCTCCTTTCCGATTATCCTTCGCCGGAGAAAGAGGAATACATCGTGCGGAGCGGCGACGTGCTCGCGCGGATCGCGGCGAAGCTAAAATCGACCCCCGAGTTGATCATGCGCACAAACAATCTCAGCGGCACGATGCTGCACATTGGCGACAAGCTGCTCATCTCGCATCCCAAATTTTCCATCCTCATCCAGCGCGAGCACAAGCTTCTCTACCTCCTCGATCATGATCATTTTTTTAAGCGCTACCACATTTTGCGCGAGAATCTGCCCGCCCGCCC
Organism: Chthoniobacterales bacterium; assembly: GCA_038324295.1. Classification (GTDB taxonomy): domain Bacteria; phylum Verrucomicrobiota; class Verrucomicrobiia; order Chthoniobacterales; family UBA10450; genus Palsa-1392. The sequence continues at coordinate 468 of JBBQHV010000141.1, read as the reverse complement.
GTCGCCGAAAATAAACACCCGGGTGGCCGAGATCATGGCCTGGAAAGACGGCAAACGGATCGGGATCGGGAACCGCGATTTTCTCAACAGCACGCGCTGGATCCGGCTCGCCACGCCCGGCTACGTTCTTTATTCCGAGCCGGACGATTCGCATCAGGTCCTCGATGTCCCGCCGCCGGACGAGGGGCTCGGCCTGAGCGCGACCGACGTGGAGGAATTGAGCAGCCTTGTAAACATAAAAACGGCTGTCACGATTACTCCGTGAATCGAGAAACGAGATTCGAGAATCGGCAGAAGAATCTGCGCGCTCTCTGATCGACGATTCACGATTCACGGTTTAACGATTCACGACCAACCATGGATTCGCACCCGCTTGATTTCGAAAAGCCGATCCTGGAATTGCAGCGCCGGCTTCAGGACCTCAAATCGCACTCCGACAAACAGGAGATCGATTTCGATTCGGAAGTG
>JBBQHV010000140.1:0-5262 GCA_038324295.1 Chthoniobacterales bacterium | reverse complement strand
TGCCGGAAGGTCATCGTGCGCCAGTTGCGCCAGCGTGCCGTGCGACTGCCGAGGACGAAGTCGTAACCCTGATCGAAGGTCGTCGTCACGCGGAGCAAATCTTCCGGAGCAGTCGCGCCATCGCCGGCGGAGAAAACGTAGCCACGAATCGACGGATAAACGGTGTTCGTTAGGTCGATCGCCGCCTGGCAGCCATAGCCGTAGCCGCGTTGCGCCGTTTCCGCGACCAGGACCGGTCGCGCCCGCGCCACTTCGGCGGTCGCATCGGAAGAGGCGTTCACCCCCACGGCGATAATGAACTTCTCCGAATCGACCGCGCGAAGAAGCTCATCGAGGACTTCACCGAGGCAGGCGGCCTCATCGCAAGCGGGAATAATGATCGCGATTTCGGGCAGGCGCATCTCGGGAATTTCCAAGCGTTAGAGTAACGCAAGCAGCTGCTATTCCAATGCGGGCGCAGAACTTTCCGCGGTCACGTTGAGGACAAGCTGGCCCTCCGCGACGAGCCGGTCGCCGACGCTCGCCCGCACTTTGAATTGAAACAGACCTTCCACCTGCGCGAGCTTTTCCGCGCGCAACCGGATCTCCTCCGCCGGCCGCACCGCCGCGAGAAACTTCATCCCGCGAATCGCCGACAACAAAAAAAGCGGCCGCGCATTCTCCGGAAAACCGGAAGCCGCAGCGATTCCGGCAGTCTGCGCGAGCGCCTCCGTCAGGAGGACGCCGGGGACGAGCGGATTGCCGGGGAAGTGGCCGGCGAAAATTGGATCGTCGGGCGCGAAATGGGTCGAACATTCCGCGACCCGTCCCGGCTCGCAGCGGAGGAGTTGCCTAACGAAGACGAAGGGAGGCCGATGGGGAAGGGAAGTGAGTTGAGAGTTGAGAGTTGAGAGTTGAGAGCCCATCCGAGAACAGCCGGCGCGCGCGGCGACCGACTCTCAACTCTCAACCATTAACTCTCAACTAATCCCCCATCACCCGTTGACGAAGTAGGCGAATTTCCAGCTTCCATTGACCCGCCGGATCCCGGCGCGATAGCCGGTATAGTCGGCCGCAGCGTCGACAAACTGGGGCGGCGCAACCATGTAAGCGCCGTTCGGGACGAAGCGCTCGGCCAGAATTCCCTTCAGCTCCACCCAGAGATTGTTTTCATCCCAATATTGAAAAACTCCCGGGCCGGAACCGACCGGCTCGAGCCGATAACCGAAGTCGGGCGTCATCATGGTGGCGACCGCATTGACGTCGTGCGCCTCCACCGCCTTGCGCAAGCGGCCGACAAAAGCCTGGAAATCCATCGAGTCGCTTTCGTCGACGGACGGCGGCTGGTTCGCGGTCGTGGCCGGCTTCTTGGAATTTTTCTTCGGCGGGCAGCCCGTCAAAGCGAGGGCCGCAAATAGAACAAGGCAGCTAAAGAGTTTCGTTTTCATGGCAGGAAAAGTTGCTTGGGTAGCTCTGACATAGCCAGCCACCGCGCGCAACGCCAGCCTCAATTTCCGTGCCCACAGCCGCCCGCGCGGAGGAAGCGTTTGCGGAGCGGGTGAAGGATGAAGACGAAGTAAAAAACCGTCAGCAGATCGCGCCAGCTCGAGGACGGGCTCGTTAGGCGAAGCGGCCCTTCGCGCAAAGCCTCCAGCACGTTGGCGACCGTCAGCTCGGCGGGCCGCGGCAGGCTCGTGTAGTGCGAGCCAAAAGCCGAGAGGCGGTGCGCATCGGAAGTCGCGAGGAGCGGCTTGCCATAGGCCCCCGCCACCTCGCGCGCGCGCCGGTTGAGATCGAAGAATCCTTTGTGAAAATGGCAAATCTCGATCGCGTCGAAGCAATCGATTTCCTCGAGGAGCCGTTTGCCTAACGAACCCCCGAGGACGAAAAACGGATGGGGCGCGAAGCAGAAAAGGGAAGGTCCCAGTCGCGCGCGGAGGCGGCGCAAATCGGCGAAACTATTTATTCCTTCGATCTCGTTAGGCTGGACATTGAGCAGGACGACGTCCGCGCCTTCCAGGCGCAGTTCGGCGGCCGGAATGAGCAGAATTCCCATCGAGCGGGCATCGGCAAATACTTCCGGCCGATCGAAAACCTTGTCGTGCAAAGTGATCGCGAGCGCGCGGAAACCGAGGGCACGCGCCCGTTCGAGCAACTGATGGGCGGAATAATCGAGATGATCCTTCGGATCGTCGAGGGTGTGAATATGCAGATCGATCTTGATCCACTCCTTCTCGTGCTCGGTTTCTTCGGCCATTCTCTCAACCTAAACGCAAGTTCTACGCCGTGCTTTGGAGGGCGGAGCGCTGCGACGCCGGGGGTGCGATCAGGTTGCGTGGTGCCAGCAGCAGCACGCCGACCGCCTTCCCCTTGCTTTCCGCGCTTCCTGATTCAAACTTTCTCCACTTCCCGCTCGGGTGGTGAAATGGCAGACACGTACGTTTGAGGGGCGTATGCCGCAAGGCATGGGGGTTCAAGTCCCCCCCCGAGCACTTCCTTTCCGACGACTTTATTTCGCCGCCCGCTCGGGGACGAATAGCCTAACGAGGACGAGAAACCAAAGGAGCGCGAGGGGCAGAAAGGTCGGCAGCCAAAGGCGGCTGGCCGAGAGCATGGTCAAGGCGAGCAGGCTGTAGCCGGCGCTTAGCGCGATCGCGATCAGGAGCAGGTTGCTCTTCGCCAGCATCCAGAGAAAACAGGCGAGGATGGCGGCCGCGAGGACGATCAGCCAATCGTAGATCGGGCGCGCCGGGCGGACGTAGGCGTTGTCCTGGATCGTCGCGATCGCGGTCGAGAAAATGTTGGGCGGTTGCAGCGGATCGTCGGCGATGCGGAGGAGGACGATCTGATCTTTCAGGCCCGCCAGATCGATCGTGGGCGGCCGATGCGCTTCGTGCTCCTGCGCGGCTAGGAGGAGTTGATCGAGCGTGAGCCGGCGCACGCTGCCTTCCGCCACCGGATTGACCGTCGCTGTCCCATCCCGGTGGATCGGAATTTTCCATCCGTTAGGCAAGAGAATCTGTTTGCCGAGCTCGATTTTCACTTCGCCGGGAGTGGCGCGCAGCCAGAGGAGGACTGCCTGGAGCGGAAACGACGGCACCACTTCGCCGCGATATTCAAAGAGCATCGGCACGCGCACCTGGTCGCTCCGGTCGGCCGGCAGGTTGGTGAACCCCGGCGTGGAGATGAGCCGGATGTCGTCATCCGGCCGATGGCTGATCCCGGAATACTCGGCCAGTCCGCCCCGTGGGCCGGTCACTTGCGAGAAGGAGAGGAGGTCATCGGAAGCGACATCACGCGCACCTTTGTCACCCAGCTCCATGCCGACCAAAAGCTTCGGGACGCGCATGGCCTGATCGATAAAAACCTGTTCTTGATCCTTGTCGCGATCGCGCCAGATCACGATCGGCTCGAGCGCGATCACGGCCGGCTGAAAAATCATCGCCGCCTGCAGGAAGAGCGCATATTCGAGCGGCGTAACGGCGCGGCGGAGCGTTTTTTTGGACGCTGTTTCTTCCACGCCGGTCCCGCTCGCGGGGAGAACAGGAAGACTGCGAAAATCCTGCCGGGTGATCTCGACCAGCGCGACCTGAGCAGGCGGGAGTTGCGCCTGCGAATTTTGCAGAAACCAGCGCAGAAAAACGTCATCGATGCGGCGCAGTCGCGGTTCGCGCAGGAGGAGGATGCCTAACAGCACGACCACGAGGACGAGCCAGGGCGAGGGACGACGCATTGGCGCAGAAGCTAGGGAGCGGGTGCGGCAAAAACAAACCCAAATTCGGGCCGTTCAGCCTGGGCTGGGGAGCGGGCGCGGCGGTCGCCAGAAGAAGGTCGGTATTTCGTCGGAGCAAATTACACAAATCTTGATACCGGGGATTTCCATAAATCCGTAAGAAAGAATAATTTACACCGTCGATCCGACAACGAAGTGTCTGTTGACCAATCGGTTAGGCGGGCGTCGCTCCAGTGGCGCGACAGCGCCCGCAACCAGCGGCATCGCCAATGCTAATGGCCGCGATATCAACTTCACCAATAGAACCTTAACTATGCGTAAACCACTTCTTCACTTCTTTGCCGCGATCATCTTCTGCACGCTCGCCGGGCTGGCGCAGGCCGTCTCTTACGGAACCTATGCGATGGATAACCATCCGGACGGGAACCAAACACCGCCCGCTTATGGATTGCGGCTCGATGGGTTGATGGGCGGCTCGACCGTTTACACCTTCGATGTGACAAATCAGGGGCTCGGTAACGGACTGACTCTTACCTACACCGCGAGCGGGATTCACATTTCCGGCACGATCTGGGGCGGGGTGGATAACGGAAGCTCCTGGACCAATCCCGAGGCGTGGACGGTCGATTTTACCTTCTCTTCGGTCACGACTGCGATCGGCGATGACGACCTCTGGACGCACAACACCGATACGAGTTTTAATTCGGTCGTCTTCGGCCTCGGCACGCTCACCCGTGTCGGCACCGGCCAGGTCTGGGACCTGCGCGATCAATCGAACGGCGGATATTCCTTCCGCCTCGGCGACGAGGATAACGACCTCGGGCATCGCGGATTTGACGGGATCTCCGGCTGGGGCTGGCTCGATTTCCGTCTTCATGGCACGACCACCTGGAACCATGTCGGTTCCGATGACTGGCTCTTCACTCTGAATCAGGTGCCGGAAGGAACCTGGTACGGCGCCGAGCCGTTGATCGCGATTCTTGGCTTTCTCGGGCTGGCGATTTTCTTTCGCCGCCGGACGGGACAGCACGTGTAAGCGCGCCGAACCGTTTCGCCGAATGCAGAACGGCGGGCCGGTTGCCGCCAGCATTTCCTCACGTCATGCTGAGTCGCGATGGCGATCGAGATCATTCCGGCGGAAGAGTTGCCGCTCAAAGAACAGGCGGCGCTCTTTACGGAAGCGTTTGCCGGATACGTCGGCGGCTCCTTCGCGATGGACGCCGCCGGGCTCGCGCGATTTCTCTGCGCGCAGGGCGCCGATTTGTGTCATAGCCGTTTCGCGCGGACCGAAGACAGCTTCTCCGGTTTCACCTACGTCAATCATACCGCCGGTGTGACGCGCGTCGCCGGGATGGGCGTGCCGGCAAGAGCGCGCCGCGCCGGGGTGGCCCGGCAGCTTCTCGAGCACGTGATCATGGAGGCGCGTGATCGCGGCGATACCGCGGTCGTTTGGAGGTGATCGAGCAGAATCCGGCGGCGCAGCGCTTTATCGGCGAGGCGGTTTTCGCGAGATCGATCATTTGTTAGGCTGGCGACGGATGGCCGATGTC
>JBBQHV010000139.1:0-5285 GCA_038324295.1 Chthoniobacterales bacterium | reverse complement strand
GCCGCTCATTTCGCTCATGAAAGACCAGGTCGATGCGCTCCAGGCGAGCGGCGTGGCCGCGACCTTTTTGAATTCGACCCTCGACGGCGCGGAGGCGCGCGCGCGTCTGCGCGGGCTCTACAACGGCGAGTTCCGGCTCCTCTACGTCGCGCCGGAGCGGCTCATGCTCGATTCCTTTATCGAGAAAGTGCAAGGCTGGAAGATCACCCAGATCGCGATCGACGAAGCGCATTGCATCAGCGAATGGGGCCACGATTTTCGCCCGGAATACCGGGAGCTGGCGAAGCTGCGCGAGCTTTTGCCTGACGTTCCCATCATGGCGCTGACCGCGACGGCGACGGAGCGGGTGCGTGAGGACATTCTCAGGCAACTGAAACTGCGCGAGCCGCAAATCTACGTCGCCAGTTTCGACCGGCCGAATCTGACCTATCGCGTCGTGCCGAAGGCCGCGCCCTACGAGCAACTCCTCGCCTTCCTGCGGGAACGGCCTAACGACAGCGGGATCGTCTACTGCGCGAGCCGCAAATCCGCCGACTCGATCGCGGTGAAGCTGAACGCGGACCGGATTCCGGCGAAGCCGTATCACGCCGGGCTGGAGGGCGCGGAGCGGACGGCGAATCAGGAAGCCTTCCTGCGCGACGACGTGCGGGTGGTAAGCGCGACGATCGCTTTCGGGATGGGGATCAACAAACCGAACGTGCGCTTCGTCGTGCATTACGATTTGCCGAAGAACATCGAGAGCTATTATCAGGAAACCGGGCGGGCCGGACGCGACAGTTTGCCGAGCGAATGCGTGCTCCTCTTCAGCGCGGGCGATGTCATGAAGCAGATCCGTTTCATCGAGGAAAAGGGCGAAAGTGAAGCGCGGATCGCGCGCGAACAGCTGCGCCAGATGGTGCACTACGCGGAGACGCGGGAGTGCCGGCGCACCACCCTCCTGCGCTACTTCGCGGAGGAGCGGCCTAACGAATCCTGCAACGGCTGCGATAACTGCCTGAACCCGCCGGAGACCTTCGATGGCACGATCGCGGCGCAGAAATTTCTCTCCTGCGTCCTGCGCATCCAGCAGAAGAGCGGGTTCGCCTTCGGGCTCAATCACATCGTCGAAGTGCTAACCGGCGCGGACACGGAAGCGATCCGGCAGCGCGGGCACAACGAACTTTCGACTTACGGGATCGGCCGCGAATTGAAGCGCGACGCCTGGCAGGCACTCGGTCGCGAGCTCTTGCGCCTCGGGCTCGTGGAAGTCGCGCCGGGAAAATTTGCCACCCTCCAGGTGACGAGCGCGGGCCGGGTCGCGTTGCGGGAACGGACGCCGATCACGCTCACGAAACAGCCGGATAAGCCGGAGCCACGCACCAAACAACGCGCTGGTGCGATCGAGTGCGATGAAGCGCTCTTCGAGGAATTGCGGCTCGTTAGGCGCAACCTCGCGGATGAGCGCAACGTGCCGGCTTACGTGATTTTCTCCGATGTCGCGCTGCGCGAGATGGCCCGGAACTATCCGACGACGCCGGCTGATTTTCGCAAGATTCCCGGAGTCGGCGAGCAGAAGCTGAAAGATTTCGCGGAGCCGTTTCTCGCCTGCATCAAAAACTACCTGAGCGATCATGCGCGACAGGACTTCGCGCCCGCGCCGGTGGCGGCGCCGATGGATCGGCGCTTAAACGAGAGCGAAGAGGAAACGTTGCGGCGCTTCCAAGCTGGCGAGTCGATCGACGAGATTGCGCGGGCGCGCGGCTTTGTTCGGAGCACGATTTGCAGTCATCTCGTGGTGGCGATCGAAGCCGGCGCGCCGCTGTCGCTCGATCAGTTTTTTACTGCGGAACAACAACGGGAGATCGAGCCGGCTTTTCGGCAGAGCGGGCCGCGCAATCTGACCGGTTTGCGTGACTCGTTAGGCAATCGTTATCCGATCGAGGATCTCCGAATCTACCGCGCCTTCGCCGGGCGGTGAATATGCTGGAGGGCCGGGCGCTGTCCCGTCCGTGTTTCTGAGACTCGGACGACACAGAGGTCGTCCCTCCATTAGCCGGGATCCTTCTCCACTTTGGGCAGCTCCTTGTTCGGCAGCTCGCCTTTGAAGACTTCGATGATGGCATTGCGGAAGACATTCAGCACCGTCGTTAGGATGGCCGGCTTGGGATTATCGAAACTGCCGTGCACGGGCACGCGCGTGCCGAAGCGATCGGCCTCATGGTTGCGAATGAGCTGGGTGAGCCCGCCGACGATCGCCTGCCAGACGAAGCTGATCGGATTATCCGCGTCGTGCTCCGGGTTGAAGATCGACATGTGATCGAAGACCGGCTCGACGTAGCCGTCGAAGTCGCCCTCCTTCGCCTTCAATTCAGCTGCGATTTTGAGCGTGCCCTTCTCGAAGGTGAGCCCGGCGTAGGCTTTGGCGAAATCGTTCAGCTTCACGAGCGGCAATTCTTCCAGCTCGGTCTCGAGGTTGAACGTCGGCTTCGCGGCGTAGGGATCGAGATCGAGTTTTACGCGCACGTCGCCAGAGCGGAGCGGGCGCGCTTCCATCTCGAGGTTGGCGTGGAGGGTTTTCGCGAGTTTGTCGCTGTTCGTCAGGTTTCTGGCCACGATCCGGACCTGGTCGAAAACGACGTCGACCTTGGGCGATTTGTGGAAATCGCGGTAGTGAATCTCGCCTCCACTGACAGTGAAGCGATTGATCTTGAGGGGGAAGAGTTGCTTGATTTTTTGCGTCCACGGTTCCCCAAAACCGACCTGCGAATCTTCCCTGCTCCGGGCGTTGACGAAATTCAGGACCGGCTTTTCGAAATGAATCTCGCCGACGAATGCGCCGTGGAAGAGCGCCCTCCACTGGACGGAGAGATCGACCCAGGGCGCGGCGAAAAATGGCACCGGGACATCGCCGCTCGTCTTGACGACCTTCACTTCCCGGATGCGATAAGCGCCGCGCCAGAGCGCGAGATCGACCTCTTCAACGTGGCCGCGATAATCGTCCAGCTCGGAGAGTTTCTTGTTCACGTAATCGCGCACCCAGAAGGGCAGCATGACGCGCAGAGCGACGAGGAGGAGCGCGATGACGATGAGAATCCAGAAGAGTTTTGAGCGATAAACCGGCTTCATCCCTCTACGGGAACGAAGCGAAGAAGCGCTTCGGACGTGTCGGCGCCGTTGTCGCTGGGGGCGTTGACCCCGGCTGCCATGCCCGCCCCCGGCTGCTATGGCATGGCGGCGTTTGAGACCAGCCGGGGTCACCGCCCCCGGCTACAACGCGGCGAGGACGCGGTTGTAGACGATTTCGATGTCGTGCTTGTCCCGATCGTTTTTCGCCCCGGCAAGCCCATCTTCGCGAATGGCGTTGGCATGACCGAGGAGGACTTCGCAATCTTCCGGTCGCTTAAGTTCCGCGGCGACGCGCGCGATCACGTCGAGCATGCGCGTGACCACGGCGACGCTGTCGCAGCCGTATTGCCGGATCTGGTTCAGCGCCGCGGCCGCGATCCCGGCGTAATCGGTCACGTCGCTGATCAGGCGGAGATGGCTTTCCTTGTCGTAATGGCAGGCGGACGGGATCTGGCGTTTCCCCACCTGGATGAGCGCGACGCCGAGCCACTCGAGACAGCTCATGGCGGTGAAAGGGTCGTTGATCCCGGGCGACAAGGCGCGCACCGCGACCTCGACGAGTTGATCGATCGCATACTCGATGTCCTGCACCGGCGTGCGATGCCAGCCGAAGAAATAGCAGCTGTTGATTTGGGCGAAGCGATGGTCGTCGATCTTTTCGGCCGGCCAGGCGGCCGCGAGGGCGGCGCCTTCCGCAGCGAAATCCCCCGGCCGCCGGCAGAGGCGAATGATCATCCCTTCCCGCGTCGCCAACTCGATCAGGCGCTCGTTATCGATGGCCTGAATAAAGCCGCTCTTTTCCGAGGGAATCGCGCGCGCCTCCGTCTCGAAATTCCGCGGGAGTTGGAGCGCGACATCGGCCTTTCCCTCGCGCGGAGCATCACTGATCGGATCGGGGTAAAGGATGTCGATCCGCGCTTGCAGCTCGCTCGCGACCCGGCCGATGAGGTTCTCGGCGAGGATCGAAGTGGGCACATGGTGGATGAAAAAAATGAGAAAACCGACACTCGCGACCGCGAAGAGCAGGCCGCAGGTGACCGAGAGAAAAGGCACGAAGCTGGTCGCGTCGGTCCCGCGAATCGTGCGCAGAACAAGCAGGCTGTAGAGGAAGGTGGCGACGAAAACGCCGAGCACGACCTGGGTCGAGCGGTCGTTCATGAAGTTGCGGAGGAGGCGCGGGCCGAACTGCGAGGAAGCGAGGGTAAGGGCGACAATCGTGATCGAGAAAACGACGCCGGCGACGGTGATGGTGGAGCCGGCGATGGTGGCGAGAACGTTGCGCGCGCCTTCCGGACCACCGGCCCAAATCCAGCCGGCAGTGCGAGCCCATTTGGCGTTGATCTGGGTGTCGAGGTGGACGGTGAGGAAGGAGAGGGCCGCCGCCACCAGGGTCATGATGCTGGGGAGAAACCAGTAACTGCTGCGGAGCCGTTCCCAGAGAGTGCTGAAAAAAGTTTTCACGGGTAAAAGACGCGCTCTTCTGTAGCGGCGGTCTGTGACCGTCGCGGATCACGCCTGACGACCTTCGAGCGACGCTCACAGAGCGACGCTACAAGAGAAATCTCACTGAATCTGCACATGCACACCAGGCAGCACCTTCTTCCCGAGATCGAGCGCGTTCCAATTCGAAAGTCGAATGCAGCCGTGACTGGTCGTGCGCCCGATCGTCTCCGGGACTTCCGTGCCGTGGATGCCGCTCCCTTTGTGATTCAGCTCCATCCAGAGAATCCCGACGGGATTGTTAGGCCCGGGCGGTAATTCGTAGAAGTGACTGCTCCGCTCCGTGCCGTGCAGGATCGCTTCGTCCCAGCGAAAGGGCGGCATCCAGACAAAGCCCTTCACGAACCATTCCCCGATCGGCGCGGGGAGCGATTTGGAGCCGGGAGTGATCGGATAACTCCCGACCAGTTTTCCGTTCTGCTGCAGCTCGAGAATCTTCTCCGCCACGGACACCGAGATCGAATATTGCTCGTTAGGCGGTTTCTTCTCCTCGGTCGTCAGGCTGTTCGCTTTCTCGGCCGCTTCCGTTTTCTCCTTCAGATCGATCGCTTCCTGCAGATCAAAGGGCGCGGCCACGTTCGGGACCTGGACGGAATCGCCCGGCTTCGCCTTCTCCCAATCGTAGCCGGGATTGATCTGGCGCAGGAAATCGCGCCGGCAATGAAACTTCTCCGCGACCA
>JBBQHV010000138.1:0-5393 GCA_038324295.1 Chthoniobacterales bacterium | reverse complement strand
CATGGCCGCGCGGATCGCGATGTCGGCCGTCTCGGTGTCGCGAATTTCTCCCACCATCACGACGTTTGGATCCTGCCGCAGAATGTGGCGGAGGCCTTTCGCGAAAGTCAGATCGATCTCCGGTTTCACGTCGATCTGGGAGACGCCGGGAAGCCGGTATTCGACCGGTTCCTCGATCGTGATGATGCGGCGCTGAACGGAGTTGATGCTGCTGAGAAAACAATAGAGCGAAGTCGATTTGCCCGAGCCAGTCGGGCCGGTCACGAGGACGATCCCGTTAGGCTGAGCAAGGAGCCGCTTCATGATGCGGGTCTGGTCCGGACTGAGGTCGAGCCGATCGAAGCCGAAAGCCTGTTCCTGGTCGCGGGCGAGAAGACGGAGGCTGATCGATTCGCCGTTCACCGTCGGGATGGTGGAAACGCGGACGTCGATCGTCTGCTCGGCGGCTTGCAGGTTGATTCGGCCATCCTGGGGGAGACGGCGCTCCGCGATGTCCATGTGCGCCATCACCTTCAAACGCGAAATGATGGCCGACTGGAGGAGGCGCAACTGCGGCGGGACCGCGACTTCGTGGAGGATGCCGTCGATCCGGTAACGAATGCGCAGGTCGTTCTCGAGCGGCTCGACATGGATGTCGGTCGCGCGTTCCTGGATCGCTTCGCGGATGATCTGGTTCACGAACTTGACGACCGACGCCTCGGGATCGTCGGCATTCAGGTCGGTGCTCGCCTCGATGTCTTGCAGGCTTTCGAAGGAGCGATTGGTTTTGAGAATTTCATCGAAGGTCTCCGCGCCCACGCCGTAGAGTGTTTTCATGGCGCGGAGGAGCTGGCCGCGCGGGACGAGGACCCACTCGGCCGGCTTTTTCAAAAGCTGGGCGGCGAGCTCGCGTCCGGTCGAGTTAAACAAATCGTAGGTCGCGAGCACGACGGAGTTTTCCTTGATCTCGATCGGCAGAATATGGTGCTGGAAAACGAAGCGGCTGGGCAGCTCGTGCAGGGTCGCGCGCTCGATTCGTTTGGCGTCGATCGAAACGACGGGCACGCCGAAAAAACTGCCGATCTCGTTCAGAAAGCGCTGCTCATCGACTTTCCCGGAATCAAGCACGCCGGCCGTCCAGGAGCTGCCGTTGAGGTTCGTGACGAGCGCGACGGCATCTTCGCGGGAAGGCGCGCCGCTCGCGAGCAGGATATCGATGAGCGAATTGTTAAGAGCGGGGCTCACGCGCGGAAGCTAAGCGCAACTGCCCGATTTGTCATGGCGAGCCGGACCGGCGTGTGACGGCGGCGTCGCAGGAGCTCCGCCCTCCACCCTTTAGGGCAAATGCAGCGCTCTGCGAACTCCGACGGTGAGAGCGCCGGTGACACGCTGGGAGGAATTTTTCTGCAGCCGGGCGATCGCGGCGCTCACTTCGACCGAGAAAACACCGTCGACCGGACCGCAATAATAGCCGAGGCGAACCAAGGCATTTTGCAGCGCGCCGACGTAGGCCGGATCGGAAGTGAGAGTGTTGCCGGAGAGAAAATAATATTCCGGCCGGCAGGGATAGCGCGGCGCGAGATCGGTCGGCTCGACGACCGCGCTCTGGTGCAGAAGACCATATTCATCGCGGGCCGCGAGCGGATCAGTTGCGTGAAAGAAGGAACCCGCCCGGGAAGCGAGCGGCAGGAGGCACGATGTGGCGCAGAGCAGGATCAGGATGCGGCGCATGAGTTCAGGCTATTTATCCGGGGGAAGATCCGGCGGGGGCAATTGTTTTCCATCGATCACCGGCGGGCAGTCCGGGCAATCGTCCTGGTCCAGCTCGGGGCCAAAATGCGTCCTGCCTTCCAGCTTCGCCCGCGTCCGATAAAGATCGAGATTCGTTAGGCTGACTTCCGGCCGCATCAGGACGATCAGCTCCGTCCGATTTTTCGAGTTAGTGGTCGAGCTAAACAGCGAACCGATCAGCGGGAGGCGATCGAGGATCGGAAAACCGCTCCGACTATGCCGCTTGTCATCCTGAATCAGTCCGCCCAGCACGATCGTGGACCCGTTAGGCGCGGAGACAGTGGTTCGGATGTAGCGCGTGGCGATCGTCGGGATGTCGTTACCATCTACGCGAGTTACCTGCCCCGTCAGGCTGTCGAGTTTCTGGAGAATATCGAGCGAGACCTCTTTGTTGGAGTTAATCAGAGGAACGACTTCGAGCTGGAGCGCGATTTTCTTGAACTCGATGTTCGTCTGCTGCGCCAGGCCGGTGTTGATGATGCCGCCGCCGGTGGAGGACGAGATGGTGTTAGTCGGGACGGGAATCTCCTGGCCCGAGGCGATGATGGCCTTTTTGTTGTTGCTCGTGAAAACGGTCGGCCGCGAAATGGTGCGAAAGCGCCCGGTCGAATCGAGCGCGTGGACAATCGCGGCGAGGGTGTTCCCAGCCGCCAGATAAACGTTCGTGCCTCCGCCCGTCGCGGCGCTGGCAAATTGGTCGAACGTAATCAAGCTCGCAGGATCCAGAATCGTAGCTCCTGTGTTTCGCGAGACGACGCCTGCCCCCACCTGAGTATTTCCGGTCGCGAGATTCTTGTTCTTAAACTGCAAAAAATAATCGACCCCGAATTCCTCGCTGTTGTTGAGGGAAAGTTCCCCGATCACCGTGCTGAGCGCGACCTGCGGGGCTTTCACGTCCATCTGGTCGAGAATCTTTTCGACCTTCGCGACCACATCGGTGGTGCCGAGAACGATGATGGCATTGGCACGGGCGTCGGCGATCAGCTTCGTATTACCGACCGTGACGGCCTGCGGCGCGGTATCGACCGGCTCGGTCGAAAGCTCCTCACTTACCTGCAGCGTGCTGTTACTCGCCGTCCCGCCCAGGCTGCCCGGCGAGCTGCTCGGGGTCGGCTGCCGTGTCGGATTGTTGCGCTGCTGATTGGGCGAGAGATTGCCCTGGCCTCCCTGATTCTCCGCGCCCGGCTCGGTCAAGGCCTGCACCAAGACAGGGAGAACGTCATTCGCCGAGATGTATTGCAATTCGCGCGTCACCGGTTTGCCGAACTCGACGTTGGCGTCGAATTCCGAGATCAACTTTTTCACGAACGGCATGTTGATCGGCCGGGTCACGACGTGGATGCGATTGGTCCGGATGTCGGCTTCGAGCTTGATCTTGCCCACGATGAGCGAGTCCTCGGAAAGAACCGCGCCGTTCCCTTCATCCGACTCGTTCTGCTGTTGCACCCCCGGCGGAATCGGCACGCCACGGATCCGGCGCACCCCCGGAACGGTCGTGACGCCGCCCCCGGTGTCACTCCCCTTCTCGAAAATGTCCTTCAACATGTCGACCACTTTGCTCGCGTCGGCCCGCTCCAGTTTGATGAACTCGCTCTCCACCGCGGCCGGTGCGACGTCGAGCTCCTGCACCATCTTGACCAGTTTCTTGAGCACGTCGGAACTCTGGGTCACGAGGAGGCTGCTCGATTTCGGCAAGGCCAGGATCGGCGCCTGCCCGCCGATGCCGGCGAGATATTGCGAGAGCACGCCCTGCAATTCCTGCGGATCGGCATAGCTCAGGCGAAAGAGGTAACTCACTACCTTGGCCCCGTCGGGAATGTCTTCCGGATTGGAAATAATCGGGACCGCCGCGGCCCGCGGATTCTTGTTCACCCCGACCACCTCGATGACGTCGTCGCCCGTCGGGACGAGGGAGAAGCCGTTCAAGGAAAGATTCATCTCGATGATCTTGATCGCTTCCTTGCGCGGCACTTCCTGGGCGAGGAAAATGTTCACCTTGCCCTGGACGTTGTTGTCGATCACGAGCTTGGACCCGGTGAGGCCCTCGTAGAAATGGAGGACGTCGATCACGTCGCTGTTCGGAAATTGCAGCTTCACCATGTCCTGCGCTCTGGAAGGCGGCGTCGGAACGCGGTTTGGCTGGCCGATCTGGCGCGGCGGGTTGAAAGGTGAGCGAGCGGGGGGTGACGGCGCCTGGGCCGCGGCCGAAGCGACGACCAAAAGCGGCGCCACCAGGCGAAAGAAAAGTCGGCGAAGCACGCGCTTATTTAAAGGTTCGGCGCGGCGCGGTCAACCGTTACCGGCGGGCAAGTTCGACAGAGGCGGAGAGTTGCGGAATCTTCCTTGCATCGAATGAAAATCCTAATCCGCCTCTTCCTCTTGTCGTTAGGCGCGCACTTCCTCTGCGCTCCGCTCGCCGCGGCCACCGCGCCCGATGCGATTCGCGAGGTTCTCACCGCCCAGGCCGCGGCCTGGAATCGCGGCGACATCGACGGCTTCATGGCCGGCTACGCCCGCTCCGACGACACCGCCTTCGTCTCCGGCGACACCGTTACCCACGGCTGGAAGACGGTCCGCGCGCGTTACGCGAAGCGCTACGACAGCCAGACCAAGATGGGCCGGCTGACCTTTTCCGGCCTAACGATCACGCCGCTCTGCGACGACGCCGCGATCGTGCTCGGGAGCTGGAGTCTGGAACGGGAAGGCGACCATCCGCACGGCAAGTTCACCCTTCTCTTGCGCAAGCTCTCGGAGGGGTGGCGGATCGTGCTCGATCACACCTCGTGAGGGAGGGCGTCGCGCCGGACTCTGGGGAGCGCACGCGCCTCGCGTGCTCAATCCGGCGCCTCGCCGGATTGCCCGGGCGGAGCAAAACCGGAAGCGCAGCCCCGATTCCACGCGAATATGTTTGCGGCGAGGCGCCGCAAACGGCACGCGAGGGCGCGTGCGCTCCCCGGAATTTAGTCGCGCAGACGAGCGAGCAACTTCGCGTGAATCCCATCAAACCCGCCGTTGGAAAAAACCGTCACGACGTCGTTAGGCTGAAGGAGCGGCACGATCCGCTCCACGATCGCGTTCGCGTCCTTTTCGTAAAACGCCATCCGTCCCGCCTCCGCGATCGCCCTCACGACCGCCTCGGGATGGAGCCGTTCCTCCACCGGGATCTGCTCGAGCGCCGCGATCTCCGCGATGAAGACGCCGTCGGCCAGCTGCAAGGCCTCGGGCAGTTCCTGCTGAAAAACCGCCCGCCGCGTCGTGTTCGAGCGCGGCTCGAAAATCGCCCACAACCGTCGCCCCGGATAACGCTGGCGAAGCGCGCCTAACGTTTCCCGGATCGCGGTCGGGTGATGCCCGAAGTCGTCGATCACCGTCACCCCGCGGGCTTCGCCGCGCACTTCCTGGCGGCGCGCGATCCCCTCGAAACTCGTCAGGGCGGTCTGGATGATCTCGGGCGCGACGCCGTAAAAGCGCGCCGCGGCCGCTGCCATGGCCGCGTTGCGGACGTTGAACTCGCCGATCAACGGCAGTTGGAAAGGGGTTTCGCCGAGGGTGAAATGGGACCCATAGGACCCATCGGTCGTATGCGACGTATACGTCACATCCCGGATGCGCTCCGCGCAATT
>JBBQHV010000137.1:0-5409 GCA_038324295.1 Chthoniobacterales bacterium | reverse complement strand
GCTTCGTTGAAGTAGGATTCAGCGCTCTCCCATTGCCCCCGATCGCGGGCGACGAAGGCGAGCGATTGAGGAATGAGACTGCTATTGGGCAGGAACTTTCGACCTTGCTCGTAACAACGGACGGCAGTTTCGAAATCGTTGACGCATCCGTAATGGTAATAGCCCTGGGCCACCCAGGCTTCCCCCAGATTCAGATCAAGCGCCAGCGCAGACTCGAAGGCCTGCCGCGCCTCCTCTCGAAGAGCCACGGTGGGTTGAAGATTCGTCGTGTGATAACCCCGCGCATCAACGTATGAGAGGAGCGCCCAGGCCAGGGCGAACTTTGGATCCAATCGCACCGCCTCTCGGAAATACTTTTGTGCACCAAGATAATTGGCGGGCGTGTTTTGGGTTCTCAGGGTATAAGCCAGGCCACGCAGATAAGCATCGTAAGCTTCCGGGTTATCTGTCGGTTTGGCTGCGATGACTTGCTTCTCCCGACCGGTGAGATGCACTTGTAGTTGCTCGGCGATGGCGCTTGCTATGTCGCTTTCAACCGAAAAAATGTCGGTCAGTTTGCGGTCAAAGCTATCCGCCCAAATGTGGGAATCATCGGCGGCCTTGATCAGCTGCACCGTTACGTGCACAGCATCCCCTTGCTTCTGCACACTTCCTTCCACGATGTGCGCGACCCCGAGTTGTCGGGCGATCTCAGGCAGGTTTTCCGGCGCGCTCTTATAACGCTGGGTCGATGTCCGCGAGATGACTCTGAGATCGGCGATCTTGGATAAGCGCGTCAGAATCTCGTCCTGAATGCCCTCGGCAAAGTAGGCATTTGCTTTTTCTTCGCTCAGGTTTTCAAAGGGCAGGACCGCGATCGATTTGCTCTCGCTGGCAACGGCGAAAGAAGGTTGGCGGTTTGCATGACCTCCCTCGGAACGCAAAAAGCGGAGCGCTGTCACCCCGGCCGCCAGAGCCGCGACCACGACAATGAGAGCCGTAAGTTTGCGTCCGGCCTTCCGCCGGATCGCTCGGCTCGGCCCGACATCTCCCTCGCGCTTGATCCCCTCCGGCGTCAGCTCGAACGCCCACGAACAAACCACCGCGATGGGAAAGCCAACGATGAGCAGCAGGACGACCAGCCTAACGACCCAATTCGGAATTGCGAAGAACGGAAAGACCTGGGTCGCAACCTGGATGACCAGCCAACTGATCACCCCGTACGCGACCGCGACCTTGTAAACATTGCGTCGCTTCAGCTCGGCGAAGAAGTTGCCCGAGTTCATGCTCATCGGGACTTCCCAACTTCTTCCGGATCCGGCTGACGGCGCGCCCGATCCTCGCCGAAGAGATGGGGCGGATTCACTTTGCTCTTTCTTCGCAGAGTTTTTGAAAGCGTGGGTCGCCGCGCAGCGGATCGAACATGGGATCGAGCCGGAGGAGAGCCGGAGTGAGCGGCGCCTGTCCTCCCCCGAGCGGGCCTTCATAGGGAACCGAGAGCACTTTTTGCAAGGCCGCGATGGCGCGGTCGGGTTCCCCCACCTGCGCCGAGATTCGCGCGAGGATCTCGATCGGCGCGGGGCCATCGAAGGCATCTTTCTCGATCGGCATCGCGGCCATGGCTCGTTCGGAAAAACTCAACGCCGCGCTCTTGTCGCCGAGGCCCATCGTCGTCAGGGCGAGATCGTAGAGGAGATTATAATTGTTCGCCTGTTCCTGAAGAAACGGTTCAAGCTCGGCGCGGGCGGTACGCCAACTTTCCTGGGCCGCAGCGGAGTCGCCCGCGACCTCTTCGGCCCAGCCTAACCAAAAGCGCAATTCGCCGTAGAAGTAGCCCCAGGCGGGGTCAGGCTTGGCCAGGATTTCCTTGAGCCGGGGAATGACCGGCCCCGGGCGACGCTCCAGGATCGCCTGATAGACTTGGGTAAACAAAACGTTGGAATCGTCCGCCACCGGATGGAGGGGAGCAAGGAGAGCGGCGGCCCGGGGCAGGTCGCCTTGCGCCTGGGCTACGGCTCCCTTGGAGGCGAGGGTATCGATATCGTTCGGAATGATCCTGAGAATCTGATCGAACTTTCGGAGCGCTTCTGGAAAACGCCGCAAGGCAATATAGGATTGCCCGTGTTGCCCGAGGATGTAGACATTCTCGGGATCGAGCCGCTCGGCTTCGGCGAAGTAGGTCTCGCTTCGGTCCCACTGGCCCCGGCGCCGGGTGAGATAGGCGAGCGATTCCGGAATCCGGCTGCTATTCGGTAAGAGCGGCTGCGCCTGTTCGAAGTAAGACGCGGCCGTGGCGTAGTCTTTCAGACAGGCATAGTAATAGTAGCCCTGGGCGTGCAGCGCCTCCCCCAGGTTGGGGTCGAGCGCGAGCGCGGTCGCCGCCGCCTGGCGCGCTTCTTCCCGGAGGGCATCGGTCGGTTGCAAGGTCTGGGTCAGGTAACCGCGCGCGTCGGTGAAGGAGAGCAGGGTCCAGGCAAGAGCGAACTTCGGATCCAGTTGCACCGCTCTTCGGAGATACTTTTGCGCGTCCCGGGAGTTGGCGGCGGAATTGGCCGTCTTCAAATTATAAGCCAGCCCACGGAGATAGGCGTCGTAGGCTTCCGGAATGCTCGTCGGTTTGGCCGCAATCACCTGTTCCTCCCGCCCAGTGAGTTTGGCCTGTAACTGGTCGGCAATCGTTTTGGCTACTTCAGCTTCGACCGAAAAGATGTCAGTGAGTCTGCGATCAAATGAATCGGCCCAAAGATACGAGTCATCGGCAGCTTTGATCAACTGAACGGTCACGCGCACCCGATCGCCACTCTTCTGCACGCTGCCTTCCAGAATATGCGCTACGCCCAGCTCGCGGGCGATCTCGGGCAGGTTGTCCGGTGCACTCTTGTAGTGCTGCGTGGAAGTGTGTGAGATCACCTTGAGATCGGCGATCTTGGCCAGGCGCGTCAGGATCTCGTCCTGGATGCCTTCGGCAAAGTAGGCGTTCGCCTTTTCTTCGCTCAGGTTTTCAAAAGGCAGAACCGCGATTGATTTGCTTTCGATCTCAGCCGAGGGCATACGCTCTTTTTTGGCTTCGCTGCTTTCCTGCGAGCGGACAAAGCGAAAGACCATCAGGCCTGCCGCCACTGCCCCCAGCACCACGATCAAAGCGGTTAGCTTGCGTCCGGTTTTGCGAATGATCGACTTGCGCCGATCGACCTCAGCTTCGCGTTTGATTCCTTCCGGCGTTATTTCGAAGGCCCAGGAAAGAATCACGGCCACAGGAAATCCCAGGACAAGGAGTAAGACGACCAGTTGCACGGCCCAGTTCGGGATCTCGAAAAAGGGAAAGACCTGGGTCGCGATCTGAATCAGGAGCCAGCCTACGACGGCGTAGGCGATCGCGACTTTATAGACATTGCGCCGCTTCAGCTCGGCGAAGAAATTGTGCGGTTTCACCTGGCTGGCTCTGGAGTTTCTCTTGGAGCGCGGGAGACGACAATCTTCTCGAAAGGTGGATCGCCGCGCAGCGGCAGACCGGACGATCCGAATCTTCTCGCTGGGCTCGGGCTTTTCGACGCCATCCTCATTTTGCGGCTCGAACCTCTTCAGAATATTTCGTCAGCAGGACCTGAAACCGCGGCTCTTTGCGTAGCGGATCCCACCCTGGATCGATTCGCAAAGTGGCGATGGAAATTGTCTCGCCCCCTGCGGAAGCCATGAGTTGCTCGATGTGATCGATCGCGGATTGGGTTTCGCCGACCTGCGCCTCGACCCGCGCCAGCCGCTCGAGATAGAACGCACCGACAATCGGATCGCGCGACATCGGCAGGCTCCCGACGGCGGCGCGGCCGGCTTTCAGCGCGGCCGCGTTTTTTCCCAGCCCCGCCTAGACCAAACCAAGATAGCTGTTCGCATCGGCGGCGCGGGACGGCTCGTCGAGCAGGGCTTGCAACTGCTTTTCCGCGGCGAGAAAAGCAGCGCGCGCCGGTCCGCTCTCGCCCTTCATCGCGAGCGCCAGCCCACGGAGCAGAGCGATCGGCGCAACGCTGTGTTCCCAACGAGTCATGAGCCAGTCCGGCGAATGGGCAATCGCGGCCAGCGCCTTGTCGGGCTGGCGCAAGATCATCGCGAGCTTGAAGCGCAGGAGCGAAATCGAACCCTGCGGATCAGTCCCGGCGGGGATCTCCGTCAACATGCGGTCGGCGGCTTTCAGGTCGCCGCTGAACATCGTGCTCGTGGCCCGTTGCGCGACGGCTTCCATATCGTCGGGAACCAACGCCAACGATCTCGCGTAATAAGCATCGGCCTCCGCGTAACGACGCAAGGCGGTATAGGAGTTGGCGATTTCGCGGGGAAGAGTGGAATCCCGCGGATCGAGCAGGCTGGCCTGCTCCATTTCCGGTATCCCGCGCAAGGCCACGCCCTGCCGGCGATGCACGTAACCGATCGCCGCCACGACCTCGGCGTCGTTAGGCAAGCTGGCGCGGGCGATGGCAAACTCGCTCAGCGCCGCCGGATAGTCGCGGTGGCACCAGTAGTGGACGTAACCGAGCGCGAGGTGGGCTTCGGGCAGATCCGGTTGCAAAGCGAGCGCGCGGTCCGCGTCGGCGCGGGCGTCGCTGATGACCGCGCTGCTCGTATCCACGCCGTACCAGTGCAGATAACTCTCGAGATAGGAAAGCCGCGCGTAAGCCAGCGCGAAATCGGGATCAGCCGCGACCGCGTGGCGGTAGAAATCCCTCGCGGCTTGACCGGCCGCGACGGGATCTTTGGCGCTGCTCGTCTGGAGTTGATTGAAGAGATACTGGCCCTTGAGAAACAGGTCGTAGGCGGCGGGATTTTTCGTCGGCACCTTGGCGATCTGGGCCGACTCCGCGGGCAGAAGCGTGGCCTTGAGCGCGTCGGCGACTTTCTGCGCGACTTCACTTTCGACCGAAAAAATGTTCTTAACTTCGCGGTCGTAGGTCTCCGCCCACAAATGCGTATCGCTGCCGGCATCGATCAGCTGCAGATTCACGCGCACGGCGCCGGCATCGCGTTGCACGCTGCCCTCGAGAATGGTGGCGACGCCGAGTTGCCGGCCGATCTCGCGCAGGTTGTCGGGACGACTGGCGTAACGCATGGTCGAGGTCCGCGAGATGACCTTGAGCGCGCTGATCTTGGCCAGCCGGGTGAGGATTTCGTCCTGAATGCCTTCCACGAAGTAAGCGTTCTCCTTTTCGGCGCTGAGGTTCTCGAATGGCAGGACGGCGATGGACTTGGCCGGGATCGGAACGGTCGCATCGGCACTCGTTTTTATAACCGATGGAGCAGCTGCATGGTCGGTCCCCGCGGGCGTCCGGTGCCACCACCAATAGCCGCCGCCCGCCGCCGCCGCGATCAGCGCGCCTACCAGCCCGACCGCGATCCCGGCGCGGCGCGAGCGATGGGGCGATGCGTCGGGCGCATCCGGGG
>JBBQHV010000136.1:0-5435 GCA_038324295.1 Chthoniobacterales bacterium | reverse complement strand
TGGCATCGGTTTCATCCTCTTGCTGCGATTCCGTTTCTATGGCAGCGGCCCGGGACGTCGTCGAGAATCTTCTCCGCAGCGCGGACGTTCGGATCGACGGTTCGCGCCCGTGGGACATTCAGCTGCACGACGAACGCTTTTTCGCGCGCGTTCTCGCCAAAGGCACGCTCGGTTTTGGCGAATCCTACATGGACGGCTGGTGGGATTGCGAGGCGCTCGACGAAATGTGCGCCCGCGCCATCGCGGCCCGGCTCGACGAACGTTTCGTCTACAGTTTTTCCAATCTTCTCGAGCTCGCCGCGGCCCTCCTCAGCAACCGCCAAACGCGGCGCCGCGCCCGCCAGGTCGGCCAGGTGCATTACGATCTGGGGAATGACTTCTTCGAGGCGATGCTCGACCCTTTGATGCAGTATTCCTGCGCGATCTTTGCGGAGGGCGATGACCTCGCGGCGGCGCAGCGACGCAAGCTCGAGACCATCTGCCAGCTGCTCGATCTGCGCCCCGGTCTGCGCCTGCTCGAGATCGGCTGCGGCTGGGGCGGGCTGGCCAAATACGCGGCCGAAAACTACGGCTGCGCGGTCGTCGGGCTGACGATTTCGCGCGAGCAACAACAATACGCGGAGCGCTTCTGTCGCGGGCTCGAGGTCGAGATTCAGCTGCGCGATTACCGCGAGGTGCGCGGCCGCTTCGATCGCGCCGTCAGCGTCGGGATGGTCGAGCACGTCGGCTTCAAGAATTATCGCAACTACCTGCGCGCGATCGCCGATTCGTTAGGCGCGGAAGGCCGCTTCCTCTGCAAGGGGATTGGCAATCCGGTGTCGAACCTGCAGCTCGATCCCTGGATTCGGCGCTACATTTTTCCCAACTCACTCCTCCCCTCCCTCTCTCGCTTGACGAAGGCGGCGGAGGGTCTTTTTCTCGTCGAAGAAATGCGCAACTTCGGCTCGCACTACGATCCGACCCTGATGGCCTGGGAGGAAAATTTCCGGGCGGCCTGGCCGGAGTTCGCGCCGCGTTATGGGGAAAGGTTCCGTCGCATGTGGCGTTTTTACCTGCTCAGTTGCGCGGGAGCGTTCCGCGCCCGCAGCCTGCAGGTTTACAGCATTCTTTTTCAGAAGCCCGCGGCGAAGCTCTCGCAGACGCGCACGACTCTTTCCGGGGAGGACGGGGTGTCACCCCGTCGCAGCGGAGGAGTCTCCTCCGCTGCAGTTTGCGCGCAGCGCAATGCCTGAAGACACGAACTCGTCAGGCATCTCGCTGCGTGCGGTTCGGCGCAGACTGCACCGAACGACGGAGTAACACTCCGTCCTCCCCGGAGTCTGGCGACCAGCGCTTAACGCCCGGAGATAACGAGCGACCGATTGATTTACTTTCTCCTCCGCCTTTATCCAAATCACGCGCTCCCACCACGGCCGCGGATGCGGTCGTAGCTTTTATCTTTTGAGCGGCGCGGACGAATTCCGGGCCGCGCTCTGCAGCATTCTTTTGCAAAAACTGGCGCCCGCGCTACCGATCCCGGCTCGCGCTGTCGAAGCGTTCTCCGGGGAGGACGGGGTGTTACCCCGTCGCAGCGGAGGAGTCTCCTCCGCTGCAGTTTGCGCGCAGCGCAATGCCTGAAATACACGAACTCGTCGGGCAGATCGCTGCGTGCGGTTCGGCGCAGACTGCACCGAACGACGGAGTAACACTCCGTCCTCCCCGGAGCCTGGCGGCCAGCGCTTAACGCCCGGAGATAACGAGCGACCGATTGATTTACTTTCTCCTCCGCGTTTATCCAAATCACGCGCTCCCACCACGCGCCGCTGGCCGATCGCGAACTCCGGCTCGGTCCCGACCCCGAGCAAGCCCGGCTCGGCTTCTCCGTTTCCGCGAACTGGGTCCCGCAGGCGAGGCAGATAAAGTTCTTCATTCGTTAGGCAATTTCTGAGAAGGCGTTGCCCGCGCACCGCCGCGCCGTTTCTGCCCCAGCTCCTCGAGCAGCTCGATCTGGATCTGCTGGATCTCGAAGAGCCGGTTGTACTGCTTGCGCAGGAGATGATCGATCTTCTCGTGCAGATGCCGGATTTCCAGCTCGGCTTTCAGGTTCACCTTGTAATCGTTCTCCGCCCGCGCCCGGTCCCGGTTTTCCGCCCGATTTTGACTCATCATGATGATCGGCGCTTGGAGCGCGGCCAGACACGACAGGATCAGGTTCATCAAAATGAACGGATACGGGTCGAAGGCGCGGGTCGCGAGCACGATGGTGTTGATCAGGATCCAAACGAAGAGGATCGCGCCGAAAATCATGATGAAGGTCCAGCTCCCGCCGAAGCTGGCGATGTGATCCGAAAGCCGCTCGCCGAAGGTCAGGTCCTTCTCGAATTCCTTGCCGATGTTCTCGGAAAGAATTTCGTGCTGCTGCAGGCTGTCGACCACCTCCTGATCGAGCGCGCTGAGCTCGCCGATCTCGTCCTGTAAAACCTCTTTCACATAATCGCGGCGAAAATATCCGAGATCGGTGAAACAAATGAAGCCGCGCGGATCGAGCGCGGGCACGCGCTTCTGGATGAATTCGAGGAGCGAGGGTCGGAGGAAATCGCCAAACGTGCCTGCGCCGGACGAGAACGTCTGGTTGCAGATCTGACAATGCGGCCTGGAATTTTCCGCCACACCGGAGAATCAACCCAAAGACGCGGCGCTTGTCGACTTCCGTCTTGAAGCGGCGCGGGCGGAATCTAAGCTGAGCCATGCGCCCCTCCGCGGTTTCCTTTTTTGCCTGACGATGCGTGTCCTCGCGATCGATGCCTCTTTGCGCAGCTCCGGCGTCGCCATCCTCGAGACGAACGGGAGCGGAAAATTTCACACGCTCCATTTCGGCGTCATCCACAACGCAAAATCGCTCCGCATGTCCTCCTGCCTCGTCGCGATCCGCGATCGGCTCGCGGAATTAATCCACCAACACGAGCCGGATTGCTGCGCGCTCGAAGCGGTCATCTACGTGCAGAGTTACAAGACGGCGATTACGCTCGGCGCGGCCCGCGGCTCGGCCATCATGGCGGCGGCGGAACGCGGGCTCCCGGTCTTCGAATACGCGCCGAAGCGGATCAAGCAGGCGACGGTCGGGAACGGCTCGGCCGACAAAACGCAGGTCGCCTTCATGGTCCGGGCCTTGCTCGGCCTAACGACCACGCCGGAAGACGACGCGGCAGACGCGCTCGCGATTGGCCTGACCCATTTGCGGGCGCAGGAGGGATTGCGCCTCGGTTTGCCCGGGCAGCTCCAAATATGACGGCACAACTCGAGACGCGCTGGCTGGGCCGGATTGATTTTGCGACCGCGCTGGCGCGGCAGGAGGAGTTCGTTAGGGCGAAACGCGCGCAACCCGAGCTGGCGGATGAACTCTGGCTCCTCGAGCACGAGCCGGTTTACACGATCGGAAGGACGCCGAACCAATCGAGTCTGCGCGGCGCGACCCATTTGCCGCATCCGCTCTTTCCGATCAATCGCGGCGGCGAGGCGACCTGGCATGGCCCGGGACAATTGGTCGGTTATTTTCTGATCGATCTGCGCCCTCACGGACAGGATTTGCATCGTTATCTGCGCTGGATCGAGACGTTCCTGATCGAGTTGCTCAGCCGTTTCGAAATCGAGGCGAAGACGCGCGCCGGACTCACCGGGGTTTGGATCGAGCAGCGCAAGATCGCCTCCATCGGGGTGGGCGTGCGGCACTGGATCACGATGCACGGCTTCGCTCTCAACGTCAGCGGCGATCTCGCGGCCTTCGACCAGATCACGCCCTGCGGCCTTGCGGATGTGACGATGACTTCGGTCGAAAAAGAAACCGGCCAATTTCACGAAGTCGAAACCGTCGCGACCGCCGCGGCCGAACTCTTCCAGCGCTCTTGCGCGTTGTAGCCGGCGGCGTTGACGCCGGCTGGTCCGGGGCATGGCCAACCTTTAACCCCGCCGGGGTCACCGCCCCCGGCGACAACGCCCTCGACATCGACTCGCGTTTTCTTTTAATGCAGCATGTCCATCCCACTAGAAGACAATTTCACCGACATCATCGGCAAAGCGCAGCGCGGTCTCGGCGTGTCCGAGAGTCAGCTGGTAGAGGAATCCGGCGCCGATCTTGCCGCCATCCGCCGGCTCCGTGACGGTCAATTCGATCGCGTTACGATTGAAAAGATCGCCCCGGTCCTGCAACTCGACCCCGAGGCCTTGGCCGAGTTTGCCCAGGACAATTGGCGGCCGAAGGAGGTTAGCCTGAAAGGACTGGCCCAGTTCAATACCACCTACCGCGACATGCAGGTGAACGCCTATCTCGCCTGGGACCCGGCGAGCAAGGAAGCGGTCGCCTTCGATAGCGGCGCCGACTGCTCCGCCCTCCTCGAGAAAAGCAAAGCGGAGGGACTCGCGATCGAGTTGATTCTTCTCACCCACGCGCATCCCGATCACGTGGCCGATCTCGATCGGCTCGCGATCACAACCGGCGCCCCTGTTTATCTCTCCGAGCACGAGGAGGCGCCGGGTGCGCAGCCGATCGAAGAAGGGGATATTTTTCACGTCGGCGGCCTCACGATCGAGTCGTTCCTCACCTCCGGTCATTCGCCCGGCGGGATGACGTTTTTCATCCGCGGACTGGATCAACCGGTCGCGATCGTGGGCGATTCGCTCTTCGCCGGGTCGATGGGCGGCGGGAACGTTTCCTACGAAGACGCGGTCCGAAATAATCGGGAGAAGATTTTGGTTCTGCCTAACGACACCATTCTCTGTCCCGGGCACGGCCCGCTTACGACCGTCGCGGAAGAGAAAAAACATAACGCTTTCTTCGCCGGCTCGACCAAGCTCTCGACCGGCCTGAACTAGTCATGAATCCAACCCAACCGCTCGCGCCGCCCCAGCGCGCTGTAGGGTCCGCTGTCCTCAGCGGACTGATCGGCTTGGATCGCGCGCGATACCTGTGCGCTGAGGACAGCGCACACTACAGCGACCAGCGCCCTCTTTGATAACATGAACATCGCTTTTGTCGGAGTCGGTCGGATGGGCGCGAACATGGCGCGGCGCCTGCAGGAACGCGGCTTTCACGTGACCGCGGTTTACGACGTGGAACGGGCCGCCGCCACCAGTCTGGCGCAGGAGCTGGGGAGCTTCGCCAGCCAGTCGTTAGGCGAAGTCACGGCCGCGGCCGACGTCATCATCACAGTCGTTTCCGACGACGTCGCGATGCGGCAGATTTTCTCCGCCCCTGCCGATAACCTGCTCAGCCAGGCCCAGGGCCGGCTCTTCATCAACTGCGCCACCATTTCGCCCGAGATGCACGTCGAGATCGAGCAGCTGGCCGAGCGGGCGGGCGCGCAGACCCTCGAGGCCTGCATGGCCTCGAGCATCGCGCAGGCGCGCGACGGTTCGCTTTATCTCATGTGTGGGGGCGACAAATCCGCCTTCGAGCGCGC
>JBBQHV010000135.1:0-5459 GCA_038324295.1 Chthoniobacterales bacterium | reverse complement strand
CGATCACACCTCGCTCTATGTGCGAGTGGAGGACAAATCGAACGGTCTCGTTTACGCTACCTACTCGTTAGGCCGGCTCATCGCCTTCGACGAACCGCACGCCGAGATCGATCGCGACAACCAGCTCCACGTCCTGCAATGTGCCGCGCCGCGCATCTGGGCCTATTCCGTCGTCGGATTGAATGGCAAGTTGCTCAAGCACACCAGCTACGCCCAAACCCGCAGCTCGCCCCGCCTCCGCCGGATGGCCGATGGCAGCGTCACCGTGGCCGGCGGAATGCTCGACGTGCCCGCCGCCCCGACCGCCCGGACGATTCCGAAATTGTCCGATCGTCCATCGAATTTGCCGCCCCAAGATTAAGCGATGCCCGCATTTCACCGGCACACGCGACGGCGCGGTTTATCGTCAGGCTACGGTATCGCGCTTTGCCTGGCCCTGGCCTTCGCGCTCCTCCCATCGCTGGAGGCAGCTCGCGCGCGCACGGTCGTGGTCGATCCCGGCCACGGGGGCTTCGACCGCGGCGGCATTCCCGGCCAGCGGGTGGCGGAAAAAACCATGGCGCTCGATGTCGCGCAGCTCGTCGCGAAGAAGCTGCGCGCCGCTGGTTATCGCGTGATCATGACGCGGGACAGCGATGTCTTCGTTCCTCTCGGCGGCCGGGTTGCGATCGCGAACGCGCATCGCGACGCCATCTTCGTCTGCATCCACTTCAACTCCGCCACCCGCGTCGGCGCGAACGGCATCGAGACCTATTACTACCGGAGCGATAGTGCGGGACTGGCGGCCAGCATTCACCGTCAGGTGATCGGTAAAACCACCACCGACAATCGCGGCATCCGCCGTCGTGGCTATTACGTGCTCCGGCGCACGAAAATTCCTTCCATTCTCGTGGAATGCGGATTCCTGACCAATCCGGGCGAAGCGCGGCTCGCCTTGCAGAGCAGCTATCGCGAACGTCTCGCGGAAGCGATCGCCGCCGGGGTGATGGGAAAGCCGACGCCGCGCAACCGGCCGGTCGTCGCTGGCCTGCGCCACCTTTCGCCGCCGATCGGGCGCACCCCGGGCTACGACGATTTCGTGCGCGCGGAGCCGGAGCGTCGCGCGATTTCTCATCACCGGCGGCATTCTTCCAAGAAACACTCCAGCCGGAAGTCCTCGCATCACTCGTCGAAGAAAAAGAAGAGCAGCTCGAAAAAGGAAAGCTCGAGCAGCAAGAAGAAAAAGAAGAAATCGGACAACTAAAGTGGACTCGTTCATTGTTACGCCGGCCCAAATGCGGGCGGCCGAAGAAGCGGCTTTCGCGAGAAAAATTTCTGCGGAAGCGCTGATGGACGAGGCGGGGGCGGGCATCGCGCGGGCGGTCGCGAAATTTTTTCCGCGGGCCGGCCGGTGCATCGTTTTTGCCGGGAAAGGGCACAACGCGGGCGATGCTTTCGTCGCGGCGCGCCGGCTGGCGGAAGCCGGCTGGGAAATCGAGACGCGGCTGGTTTATCCCGAGGAAGAATTGAGTGGCCTAACGAGTAAAAAACTTGCCGAGTTGCGGGAAGGGGGGAGGGACCTGCACGCCCCCCTCCCCGGCGTCGCGCCAGTGCAACCTTTTGGTGCATATGCACCAAAAGGTTGCAGGAGCGGCGCCCCGGAAATCGGGGCGCCAGAGCCCCTTTCCCTTTGCCTCGTGATCGATGGCTTGCTCGGGCTGGGCGCGCAGCCGCCCTTGCGCGAGCCGATCCGCGGCGCCTGCCGCGAGATCAACGCCTTGCGGAAGAACGCGTTCGTCGTCGCGATCGATTTGCCTTCGGGTTTGGATGGCGAGTCCGGAGCGGCGGATGACGATTGCGTGGTCGCCGATCTGACCGTCACGGTTGGCTCGGCGAAACTTGGATTAGTGGCGGATGCCGCGACCGATTTTGTCGGCCGGCTGGAAGTGGTGCCTCTCGCTGAATTGCGCGTGGAGGAAACCGGCTCGGTCGCGGCGATTCCGGAGACGCTGTGCGCGTTGCTTCCGCGCCGGAAATATTCCGCCTACAAGAATCAGTTCGGCCGGATCGGGATCGTGGCCGGCTCGCGCGGGTTTACAGGCGCGGCGGTCATGTGCTCGTTAGGCGCGCTGCGCGGCGGGGCCGGGCTGGTCGAGCTTTTTGTGCCGGAAGAGATTTACGAAATCATCGCCGCCGCGGCCGCGCCCGAGGTGATGGTGAAACCAGTAAAGTCCTATGCCGATCTTCTCGAGGAACCGATCGACGTCTGGGCGATCGGACCGGGGTTGGGAAAGGCGCGCGCCGCGGAAATTCTCAAGCTTATCCGCGACGCGGCGCAGCCGATGGTGGTGGATGCCGACGGCCTGAACATTTTGGCGGAGAACATGGCGACGTTAGGCAAGATGCGCGGACCCCGTCTTCTCACTCCGCATCCGGGCGAAATGAAACGGCTCTTTCCCGACGCTGGGAAAATGTCGCGCGCGGAAACTGCGACGAAATTTTGCGCCGAACACAACGTTACCCTGCTCTTGAAAGGCAGCCGCACGATCGTGGCGGAGCGGGATCGGCCGCTCAGTTACAACACCACCGGCACACCAGGGATGGCGACGGGCGGAATGGGCGACGTCCTCACCGGCGCCTGCGGAGCGCTCCTCGGGCAGAAGCTTGCGCCTAACGACGTTGCGCGGCTCGGCGCCTGGATTTGCGGTCGTGCCGCCGAGCTGGCCATCAGCCGCGGCGGGGCGAGCGAAGAATCGCTCCTTCCGCGCGATCTCCTCGGTCAGCTCGGCGCTGCCTTTCGGGATTTGCGCTGGTCGGGGTGAGAGCCTGGGGCGACGATCTGGTGGGCGCGCGTTAGCCGCCGGGAGGCGTTTGCCCGAATAGATTCTTGAAGCGCGGATCCTGGCGGAGCGGCGCCCATTCCCAACGCCGCTCCAGATCGCTCCGCGTAATGCTGTAGTCGGCGCTGTCCACCGCGCCCGAAGTGTGGAGCAATCGCTCGATCAACGGGAAGGCGCGATCGTTTTCGCCGACTCGGGCATAGATCAAAGCGAGGAAGCTCTGCATGATCGCGCCGTCGAAGGCGTCTTTCGCTTCCGGTTTCAGCTCGACCGCGTTCTGGCCTTCGCGCAAGGCCTCCTCCTTCCGCCCGAGGAAGGCGTAAACTAATCCGAGGATGGCATGACGGTCGGCGCTATCCGGCGCCTCGCGCACCTGGTTCTCGAAGGTCGCGCGCGCGAGCTCGAGCTGGGGGCGCGCGGCGGCGTTGTCGCCGCGCGCGAGGGCGCTGCAGCCGGCGAGAAAACTCTTTGGCGTGGCGCCGCCATTCAGATAATCGATCGCCTCGAGGGAAGTCGCTCCGAGGATTGCGTCGGCCTGGGCGTAGGCGCCGTCGAGCATGGCCGCATCCCAGCGGCAGGCGGTCGCGACCCCGTCCGGATCGTTCCCCTCGGGGATCTGCGCGAGCTGCGCGTGCATCGTCGCGGTGCTGCCTTTCCACCAAAAGTCGATATAGCCGGTCTGAATTTTGGCCACGACGGAGTCGGGCGCGATCGTGCGCAAACGATCCGCCGCCTGGGCCGCCTCGGGCCAGCGGCGCATCGCGGTGCAGGTCACGAGCACTTCGCGAAGGGTGTTGGGATTCTGCGGGTCGAGTAACTGGATGCGTTGATAAGCCGCGAGCGCCTCCTCCCAGTGACCCTGCCGTCGCTTGATCGCGGCGACGAGGCGGCCGATTTTGCTTTCGTTAGGCGCAAGCTCCTGGGCGCGGGCAAACTGGGCGAGGGCGCAGTCGTAATCCCCATCCATCCAGTAGCTGCACTGGCCGAGGGCAAAGTGCGCTTCGCTCAGGTTGGAGTCGAGTTCGAGCGCGGTTTGCGCCTCCTTTTTGGCCAGCTCTTTCCACTGCGCGAGGGGTTCATGAAAATGATAGATCTCCGCGTAAGTCGAGGCGAGGTGGGCGTGGGCGAGGGCGAACTTGGGATCGAGCTCGATCGCGTGGCTGTAGAGTTGGACGGCCCGGCGATAATCCTGGAGGAGGGTATCGGGACCTTGTTCATAGGGGAGGGCACGCAGGTAAAGCTCCCAGGCATCCGCGTTTTCGGTCGGTTTGCGTTCGACCCGGATTTTTTCCTCGGGCGTGAGGGTGGCGCGAAGGGCGTTGGCGATCTCGGTCGCGAGCTCGCCTTCCATGCCTAACGAGTCCGCGACCTTCCGTTCGTAACGATGAGCCCAGAGATGATGATCCGACTCGGCATCGATCAACTGCACATTGATCGCGACCCGTTTCCCGGCCCGCCGCACGCTCCCTTCGAGAATCGTGGACACGCCTAACGCCTTCCCGATATCCCGGATATTGCGCGCGCCTTTGTCGCGATATTTCATCACGCTGGTGCGGCTGATGACTTTGAGGTCTTTGATTTTCGCGAGGTTGGTGAGGAGATCGTCCTGGATGCCGTCGGCAAAATAGGCGTTCTCCTCGCTGCTGCTGAAATTTTCGAAGGGAAGAACGGCGATGCTTTTCTCGCGGTCGGGGCTGACGAAGAGATAACGGTGCTGCTGAAAAAGGAGAAAAAGGATGACGAGCGAAAGGGCGCCGATGATGATGACGTCGATGTGGAGGCGGTTGCGAGTGCGCTTCGGAGTTTCGACCGGCAAGTCGCCGGTTTTGACGACGCCTTCCGGAGTGATTTCAAAAACCCAGGCAAGCGCGAGGACGACGGGCAAACCGAGGACGAAGCCGAGGATGAGAAGGCGGATGATCCAGAAGGGGACATCGAAGAAAGGGAGCGTTTGGGTCGCGACCTGGATGGCGAGCCAGGCGCTCATGACGTAAATGACGCCGGCACGATAAACGTGACGCCGTTTCAGCTCGGCGAAGAACCCGCGGCCTTGCATCGCGAGGTAGTTAAACTGGCGAGCCCGCTTTAGCGAGGATGTTGTAGCCGGGGGCGGTGACCCCGGCGGAGAAAAACTGACGCGCCAGACCAGCCGGGGTCAACGCCTGCGGCGGAGAAAAAACTGACGCCAGCCCAGCCGGGGTCGCCTGCGGCGGGGAAAAACTGACGCGCCAGACCAGCCTGGGTCAACGCCCCCGGCTACAACTACGCGCCGGCTGTGGCGGGCTCCAGCTCGGGTTCGGGCGGGACAACGTCGAGCGCGGCGGGCTCGATCGAGATGATGGCGTAACGGCCGCTGTCTTCGTCGGTGTTGAGCTCGACGATTTCTCCGAGGCGATGGCCGAGGAGCGATTGACCAATCGCGGTTTGATAGGAAATGATGGCGCGCTCCGGGTCGCCGTCCCAGGCCCCGAGAATGGTGTAGGTCTCTTCCCGGCCGGTCTCCGCTTCGCGCAAAGTCACGATCGTGCCGATCGAAACCTGGCTGACGTCGGGGCTTTCGAAAGCCGTCCCGCGGGCGCGATCGAGCGCGCTCTCCAGCTCGGATTTGCGCCGCATGAGGACGGCCTGCATTTCCTTGGC
>JBBQHV010000134.1:0-5474 GCA_038324295.1 Chthoniobacterales bacterium | reverse complement strand
TCCCCCGGCCCTGCACCATGATGTCGTTTTCGCGGCAGAAATTGACGATGTCCCAGACGATCAAAAAATAACCGGAGAACCCGAGTTTGGTGATGAGCGCGAGCTCGAATTCAAGCTGCCGTTGCACCTTCGTGCTGATCGAGGCGTAACGCTGTTGCGCGCCAAAGAGGACGATCGTGCGGAGGAAGGAATTCATCGAGTGCCCATCGGGCACGGGATAATCGGGGAAATCGTAACCGATGTTTTCGAGGGAAAATTCGAGCCGCTCGGCGAGGCGAAGCGTGTTGGCAATGGCTTCTGGTTGGGCGCGGAAAAGCTCCTTCATCTCAGCGGCATTCTTCAGATGCCGCTCGGCGTTTCTCGTTAGGCGAGTGCCGGCGGCGTCGAGGTGGGTGTGTTCGCGGATGCAGGTAAAAACGTCGAGCACCTCGCGGCCGGCAGCGGTGGCATGTTGGACGCCGTTGGTTGCGAGGAGGGGGAGGCGATGCTGCGCGGCGAGATCGATCAGGTGGCGATTGATCCGTTCCTCCCCCCTAACGAGATGGCGCTGCAGCTCGACGTAGATTTGCTCGCGGCCAAAGATGTCGAGGAACCATTGCGCGCGGTCGACAGCACTCCGGGGAGCGGACGCGCCTCGCGTGCTGTTTGCGGCGCCTCGCCGCAAACTTCTTTGGGCACTGCGCCTCCGAGCCATCCCGCCATCCGGCGAGGCGCCGGATGGAGCACGCGAGGCGCGTGCGCTCCCCAGAAGTGCGATCAGCCCCTCACTGAATTCCGCCAATTCTTCCCAACGCACCGCGCAGCTTCCTTTCTCGCTCCGCAGATGCGCTTCTGTCAGGAGCGAGCAGAGGTTTTTGTAGCCGGCCCGATTCTCCACCAGGAGCGGCAGCTCGCTCCCGTCCGCCATCGTTAGGCTGGCGCCGATGATGGGCCGCACCCCCCGCTCGCGGCAGGCGACGGAAAAACGCTGCGCCCCGTAGACGCCGTTGCGATCGAGGAGGGCGAGGGCGGGCATCCCCAGCTCGGCGGCGCGTTCCGCCAGTTGCTCGGGAAAAGAGGCGCCGCGGAGAAAGCTGAAGGCGCTCGCGGCGTGCAACTCGATGTAGGACATACAAGAATCGGATCGATCACGAGCACGAGCACGAGTAGGAGCACGAGCAGGAGATAAGAGAAGACTGCTTCCAACTCGTGCTCGTGCTCATCATCGTGCTCGTGCTCGGTCGATTGTTTTCAATCGTAAATTCCGTCCAGAACCGCACCCCTCCGGTCCTCCTGGACGCGGCAAACTTTGCCATCGGCCAACTCCATATCCCACTCCGCGCGCGCCCAGGTCTTTTCATCCCACCAGTCACCCGAAGCCAGGTAAGGACCCTGCCGCGCCACCACCGCTGCCTCCAGGCGCGGGGGAGAGTTCGTGCGCAAACGCCGCAAGACGGGACCGATCCTCGGCGCCGGTTCGTTAGGCGTTTCCGCCAGATTCCAGGAGAACGGCTCGAGCTGAAACGCGTCCGGCCGATGCGAATCTTCCAGGACCGGCCTCCCGACCCGCTCCGCGCCTAACAATCCCGTGAGACGGGTGAGGGTTTCCTGCAGCCGGCTCGGGTCGCGCAGGGGCGTTTCGAAAAGATCGAATTGTTGCCGGGCCGGCCGGGCCGGTTGGACGGCGAGGGCGACGGCCACGATCGGATGTTCCGTCCGGAAATTTTCCAGGTGGGCCTGGAGGAGCCGGAACAAAATGTTCACCGAATTGGTCGGATCGGGAATTTGGAAACGATGTTCGTAACCGGATTTGTCTCCGAAAGTGAGCCGGAAAGTGAGATCGCGGGCGACGAGATAATGGGCCCCGAGGCGGAGCGCGAGCTGCTCGAGAAAGCGCCGGAGAACAAAAAGGAGCGGCTCGGCCGTTTCGATTTCGTGCTCGAATTCAAACTGCTCCTCGAAAATTTCCGGCGGCCTAACGAGTCGCAACAAGCGGGTCGATTTTCCGGTCGCCTGGTCCCAGAGCCGGGTGGCGCGGGGTCCGAGTCGGGCTCCCAGTTGATCGCGCTCGAGCCCGGCCAGATCGCCCAAAGTATGGACGCCCCACTTTTGGAGAATGGTGAGAAGGGGGGAAATTTCAGCGGCGTCTTCGGGCTTCACGCCCGGAAATTAAGGCCGAGAAAAGACATGTTCAACAGAACATGATTTGAGGTTCACCCGTTCGGAGTCAGGAGCCGGTTCTTGGTGTCGTCGGGGAGGCTCGAATTCGCAATCCAGGCCGAAGCATTGCGCGGATCCGTTTTTAGCCAGGCGCGGGCGGCGTTTTCCGTCTGGCTCTCGCGCAGGCCCTGGTCGCCGATCGTCGCCGCCCATTGCACGGCCGCCTGCGGATCGGAGGTCGAGATGCGGTTGCTCAAGGTGGTCACCGCCTGGTCGCGCGAGGCGCTGTCGGGCAGATGACTAATCCAGGCCGCCGCTGCCGCCGGATCGCTTCCCGCCCAACGATTGACCAGATTCTGAAAGACCTGCTCGCGTGTTTTGCCCTCGGGAAACGCCGCCGCCCAGGTCCCCGCCGCCTGCGGATCGCTCGTCGCCCATTGCGAGGCGATGGAGCCGGCGGCTTCCGCCTGCGCCGCGCCGGTGAGCTGTCCCGCCATCTGGGCCGCGGCCCGCGGATCGTTTTCCGCGACCGCGGCAATGATGTTCGGGAGAACGGCCGTGCGCGTCCCCGGATCGGACAAGTTGTTGGCCCATTCAAGCGCCGCCTCCGGATCGTTCTGGGCCCATTGCCGCGAGATGGTGTCGAGCAAATTCCGGCGCGTCTCGCCCGAGCTGTGCTCGAGGGTAAACGCAGCGGCCGCGGCCGGATCGGACTGGCTCCACTGCGAGATGATCGGGGTGAGCGCGTTCTGCCGGGTCGTTCCTTCGGGTAATTTTTGCGCCCAGTTCACGGCCGCCTGCGGGTCGTAATTGGCGAGCTGATTCGCGATCGACCTGGCCGCTTCCTCCTGCGCCGGACCAGGCGGGAGACTGGCCACGTAATCAGCCGCCGCGGTCGGTTCGCTTTGCGCCCAACTGGCCAGGACATTTTGCAAGGCACGCCGTTGACCGTCCCCGGCGGGCAGCTCGCGGGTCCAGGCGAGAGCGGCGGCGGGATCGTTTTGCGCCCAGCGTTGCGCGACGTTGGCGGCGGCCTGGTCGCGCGAGGCGCCGGGCGGGAGGGAGGCAATCACGGCCGCGGCTCGCTGCGGGTTGGTGTTCGCCCAGTTGGATAAAATATTTTGCAGCGCGTTGTTCCGCCCCTGGCCCGGGGGCAACGCGCTCGCCCAGGCATAGGCGGCTTCAGCGTTTTGCGCCGACCAGGTGGAGGCGACGATCTGGAGGGCGTTATCGTGGGCGGCGCCGGGCGGGAGCGCAGCCGCGCGGGCCGCGGCCGTGGCCGGATCGGAGTTCGCCCAGTTGGAAAAGATCGGCCAATACATATTGCGGCCCATGTTCGTGTTCGGGAGCGTCTGGAGAAGGGTGAGGGCGCTTTGCGGATCCTTTTCCGAGAGGGCCGAGACGACCGATTGGAGGGCGTGTTCGCGTTCCTGACCGGGCGGAAGTTGCAGCACCCAGGCCTGCGCGGCGTTGCCATCCTTTTCCGCCCAGGAGCGGACGGCCGCCGCCACCATCCGAGTGCGCTCGCTCGTCGTGCCGGTGGTCTGGGCGTAGCCGAGCGCGGCCTGCGGATCGGCCTCCGCCCAGCGCGAGAAGAGCATCGAGACGAGCATCATTTTCTTGCGTTGGTTAGGCAGATTTTTCATCGCCTCGATCACGGGGCGGGCCTGTTTCGGGTCGAGGCCGTCGATCAATTTGCTCAACTCGATGTAGCCGTGGCGGTCGGAAGAAACGGCGAGCGCGTTCTTGATTGCGGCGATAACGGCGTCGGTGGAAACGGGGCCGGCCGGCTGCTTCTCCCGGCGGATTTTCGTTAGGCTAACCGGCTGCGATTTGCTCCCGGTGGGCGCGGCGCCGGAAACGTCGCCGGCCGCTCCCGCAGAAGTTGCCGCGGCGGACGCGGGAGGACCGGGCCTCGACAAAGCATAACGATCAAAAATCAGGCCGGCCGCGAAGGCACCGACGGCTACGACGCAGAGCCCCAGAACAAAAGGCTTCACAGGAAGAAAGTAATGACAGTTGCGTGGCGCACAATAGTTGGCGGGAAAGTCTCAGGAAGAGCTTTTTTAGCCACGGATTGACACGGATGAAACACGGATTTTAGAAGATCAAACGCTTGTACTCCACCTTGGCGCGACCGAAGTTGAGGAGGAGGCCGACTCGGATTCCGGTGGCTTTGAGGACATTCAATAATTGCGCTTCGTCGCGCCGATCATATTGAGGATTCACCTTCAATCCGACCAGCACTGCTTCATTGACGATCAGATCAGAGTCGTAGTCGCCGACCACGGCGCCTTTGTAGCGAACTTGGACGCGCTTCTCAATCTCTGCTTTCGCGCCGCCACGAACCAACTCCACCTGCAACGCTCTTTCGTAAACGCGCTCCAGAAATCCGTAACCGAGTTCCCGATGCACTTCGAACGAGGCGCCGATGATCTTCTCCGTGATTTCACGGTGCAACAATTTATCTGGATGCGGCTTGTCGGGCGGTTCCAACATTTCTTCTTATCCGTGTTTCATCCGTGTCGATCCGTGGCAAAAAAATCTAGAGAATCTTCACCGGGCATTCCGGCAGCGCCCTCAGAAAAGCGCGGCCATAGGTTTTCGTCACGATCCGGTTATCGAGAACGACGACGATGCCGTGGTCGCTCTTCGTCCGAATGAGGCGGCCGACGCCCTGGCGGAATTTCAGGATCGCTTCCGGGAGCGAATACTCGGTGAAAGCATCGCCGCCGCGCGCCTGGATCAACTCCAGCTTCGCTTCGACGAGCGGATGATCCGGGACCGCGAAAGGGAGCCGCTTGATGATGACATTGGAGAGTGCATCGCCCGGGACATCGACGCCCATCCAAAAACTATCCGTCCCGAAGAGCACGCTGCGCGGGGTGTTCTTGAATTGCTCGAGCAGCTGGCTGCGCGGCGCGCCTTTCCCCTGCACGAGCAGGTTCATTTTTTGCCTGACGAAAAACTGTTCCATCTCGGCGGCGAGCTGCTGCATCGCGCGATAGCTCGTGAAGAGGACGAAGGCGCGGCCCTCCGTATCCTCGACGAAGCGCGCCACCCATTCGGCCAGCGCCTCGCCGTAGGCCGCGTCGCGCGGGTCGGGCATTTTGCGCACGACGAAGAGCTTCATCTGCTTCTGGAAATCGAACGGGCTCCCGAGCTGCAACGGCTCGGCTTCATCGGCGCCGATCCGCTTCCGGAAATAGGCGAGATCGGGCCGGCCGACCGCGAGCGTCGCGCTCGTCATCACGCTGCTGCAACCGTCCCGGAAAAGCATCCGGCGCAGAACCGGCGCGACGTCGACCGGAGCGGCGTTGAGCGTGATGTTTTGC
>JBBQHV010000133.1:0-5494 GCA_038324295.1 Chthoniobacterales bacterium | reverse complement strand
GGGGGGGTGGGGGGGGGCGGGTGGCCCGGGGTGTTTCGGCCCCTCCCCCCCAACAACCCCCGGGGGGCCCCCCGCCCCCCGGCTACAACTGCGCGATCGCTGCGCGCAGATCTTCCATGGTGACTTCCTCCGAAATCTGCGCGCGCCCAATTTCCGGCGTCACGACAAACCGGATCCGGCCGTTCTCGAACTTCTTGTCCTGAGGCAGAACCGCGAAAATTTTCTCGCGCGGAAAATCTGCGGGCAGCGCGGTCGGGAGCTGGCGGCTTTGCAGTGCGGCGACGATCCGCGCGCATTCGCCTAACGACAAGCCGGCGCACCGCACGGAAACGTGCGCGGCCGCCACCATCCCGAGGCTGACGGCTTCGCCGTGCAGGATCTTGCCGTAACCGAGAGCGTGTTCGATCGCGTGTCCGATGGTGTGGCCGAAATTGAGCAGCGCGCGGGTTCCGTTCTCCTCCCGTTCATCCTCCACTACGATGGCCGCCTTGATCGCGAGATTCCGCTCGATGAAAGCGGCCGGATCATCTTCTTGCTCGACCGCTGCGATCGAGTCGAAAAGGTCGAGGTCGCGAATGATGCCGTGCTTGATCGCTTCAGCAAATCCTTCATTCCAAATCCGCTCGGGGAGGGAGCGGAGCGTCGCCGTGTCGGCGAGCACGAGCGCCGGATGATGAACCGTCCCGATAAGATTCTTACCGGCGCCGGAATTGACCCCGGTCTTGCCCCCGATGCAGCTATCGATCTGCGCGAGCAAAGTAGTCGGGAGCGAAAGATAGGGAATGCCACGGAGAAAAATCGAGGCGACGAATCCCGCGAGATCGCCGACCACGCCTCCGCCTAACGAAACCAAAAACGACGAACGATCGAGTCGCGCCGCGCTCAGCTGCTCGCAAAGCGCACTCGCCTGCCCGATCGATTTCGACTCCTCGCCGGGCGCGATCGTAATGAGCTCCGGCAGGAAGCCCGCGTCTCGAAGACTTTCGAAAACGGCTGGAGCGAAGAGGGCCGCGACATTGGTGTCGGAGATGATCGCGCAACGTTTGCCACGAAAATGTTGCCTAACGAGTTGTCCGGTCTCCCGAAGCAGGTCCGCTCCGATCCACACCTTGTAGCGATGGTCCGCGGCGCGGACTTCCACCGTCTTCACGGCATCGGATCCCAACGATAGTTGGAATCGTCGGTCGGAGTTCCGGTCGGCTGTTCCTTGAATTGACTCCAGGGAATGTTGTCGGAATGGAGATCCGCAAAGAGCGCATTGATTCTTTTGCGACCGTTTTGGGTTCCCCCGGGAGGTGTTCCGCCGGGCACACTTTTGTCCCGCAGCACAGTGATGTTGGCGAGATCGGCGGTACCGCTGAAATTGACGGTGGAACTGCTGTTCTGCGCTGGGGCAAAAAGGATGAAGGCCGTGGGACGCTCAATCTTGTCCTTTAAGATCCCGAAAGCGTTTTCATTCAGCCCGTAGCTCACTGGCGCGGTGGGGTCTTCGCTCGGCGAGCGCCGATCGAAGGGCGACTCAAAAATCTTCCAGCTCGTGAGGTATTTCTTGTGCAATTGAATCATCCAGCTCCCGGCAGTTGGGTTGGTCGAAAATATCGCGTCGTCGTAATCGTTGAGCAAAGTCTGCGTCGCGATCCCGATCTGCCGAAGATTATTCAGGTCCTGCGTGATCCGTGCTCTTTCCTGCACACCATTGAAAACCGGCAAGGCGAGGCTGGCGAGGATCGCGATGATCGCGATCACGACGAGCAATTCGATGAGCGTGAAGGCGCCGGCGGATTTTTCTGGCAAAGTCATTTTTTTCTCGCGGCACCCTAGCATCCCGCCTCCGCCCAGCGGTAGCGAAATCGATCCGCGCGCGCTTGCTTAACGGCCGCGGCTTTGTCTTAATATGTCATGCCTGATCCCGTCGATCCGATTGATCCAGTTGAACCTAACGCGACTCCCCCGGCCGAGAGGGGATCGCCCGCGCATCCCACTTCCACCGGGCTGCCCTCCAACGTCGCCGCCGCCCTCGCCTGTTTTCCGCTGATTGGCGGGATCATTTTCTTCCTCCTCGAAAAGCGCGATTCCTTCGTCCGCTTTTACGCCATGCAATCGATCATCTTCGGCGCGATCTGGATTTTGTTTAACATCGTCTCCTCCATCATCCATGGAATCTTTTGGGCGATTCCGGGCATCGGGCATCTCTTCGCCGGGCTCTGGGCGCTCTTTTCCGCGCTCGTGCAAATCGCCTTCCTCGTCGTGCTCATCATCGCGATTGTGAAAGCCTTCAGCGGAGTCCGCTGGGACATTCCGTGGGTCGGCCCGATCGCGCGGAAGCAGACGAACGAACCGCTCTAACCGGGCCCCTTTGGGACGCGCGAGTGTTGCCTCTGCCTAACGACTGGCGCGGCGAGGTGATGACGCCCAGGCTCGCGCTTCGCAGAGCGAAGCGTCTACAGGGCGAGCAGCTTCACCACCACCTGGTTGAGGATGAGGGCGTGATCGAGCTGGCTCGTGACGATTTGCAGATTCGCGGCGAGACAGGCTTCGAGCCCGCGGACCAGTTGTTCGACTTCGAAACGATGCGCCTGCATGGCTGCGATGCCGAGGGCGTAACCATTGATCGAGCCATCCTTCTTGCGCGGGAGGTGCGCGGTGGCGTCGTTAGGCAAACGGTTCAGGGTCGAGATAAAGGAGAAGGGCGCGCTCGGCCGCGGGAGCCGATGGCGTTGCATCAGGTCCTTCGCGAGAAGGAGATTCCGGACCGTCGGAATGATCGCGACGAGCAGAATCCCGATGGCCGATTCGCCCTGGTCGAGCAAACGCCTAACGAGCGCGAGAGCGTGATCGAGGTGGCGCGCGGCGAGCGCGTTGCCGAGCTCGAAGATGACGCCGCCGCGCGAAATCGGGACGAGCGTCCGGACGACGTCAAGCGTGATGCGGCGTTCGTTTTCGCCCAGGTAGAGATCGATTTTTTCCAGTTCGTTACCGATCACGCGGGTGTCGCCCCCGGTCAGGAGGACGAAGAGATCGAGCGCTTCCTCCTCAAAGCGAAGCCGGCGCTGCTTGCCTAACGACTGCACGAGATCGGTCGCTTCCTCCTCCCAGCCGCTCCGGCTGGAGTCGAGCTTGTCGAAGACCTGCAGCTCGGCGCGCCGGGCGAGGGTTTTGTAGAAGGAGCGGCGTTTGTCCACCTCCGGCGCGCTGAGGAGAAACTTCACTTCGCCCGAGCCCAAATCGCCTTGCAGGGCGTCGGCCAGTTGCTCGAGCGCTTCCTGCACGCTGGCCGCACGGCTGAGGACGTTGTCGCCGAGGAAATTCGCGTTCTTCAACCAAACCAGTTTGCCGCCGCCAAAGAACGGCAGGGTCTGCAACGCCTCGATCGTAGAGCGAATGCGGGCCGCCGCCTGCTCGGCGTTATCCGCGCAACCATCGATCGTCTCGACGCCGAAGTCGCCCGCCTCGGCGGGCGCGAGTTGGGCGGCTAATTCACTCGCGGTGGTCTTGACCGTACTCTCATCCGAGCCGACCACGGCGTAAACGAAAGCCTGAGCGGCGGCGCGCGCGGTTTTGCTTTTCATTTAGCGAGTGAAATTCTGGAACTGTTTTTCGAATTGTTTCATGTCGCGAAATTCGTCGCCGTAAACTTCGGGCAGCGCCAGCTCGGCGGGCTGCCCTTGCAGAATGCGCTCGACGAATTTCGGAAACAACTCCCGGGGATACTTGTTGTAAAGATAGCGAACGAATTTCGCGCTCGTCTCGTAAAGACTCGCGACGGCGTCGAGATCGGCCGGATAACGCGTGGTCGCGACCAGTTCCGCGACGGTCATTCCGGCAAAGTGCAGTTTGCGCTGATTCGAACGCGGGGAACGCCAGTGGCGCGCCGCCACGCTGGCCGCTCCCATGTATTCGGCGAAGCCTTCGTTCAGCCAGACGGGCCAGCGCCGCTCGCCGTAAATGCGCGAGACGACCGCATGGGTCGTCTCATGCGCGAGGGTCTGCGAATCGAAACCGCCTTCGGCGGCCTTGACGTTGAGAAACAACTCGTCGCGCAGCGCCAGGCTGTGCGTCCATTCCGGGGCGTGAATCGCCGCGACGAATTTTTCCCACTCCTTCTCATCCGCGAAAACGTAAACGTGCGACTTGCGGGTGTATTGCCCGGGGCTCGCCCCTAACGATTGCGCGACATACCAGAGATCGAACTCGATCTCGCGCGCGATCTGGAGGGCGTCGCCGAGACCGCGGTAATGGATGATGAAATTCGCAGTCTCGCCGTGATGCCAGCGTTGCGGCCGGAGCGCGAGCGCCTCCTCGCCGATGCGGCTGATCTCGTGATTCGGGAGTTGCGCCCAACTTTCCTGGCGGAGCGGGACATCGAAGGGCGGCGGGGTCGAAGAAGGCGCCGGAGTCGGGGAAGAGGCGAGGGCCGAGCCGGCCGGCGAACGGCTGGGGAACGGCCAGTCGTCAGGCTTGGACTGCGCATGGAGCGAGCTGGCGAGAGTAAGCAGGAGCCCGGCGAAGAGAGTGCTCTGAACGGAGTAATTGTGCGCCGGCATCGGAGGATGCCGCACCGTAGTTGGGGGCGAGCGAGGTGTCGACCTCAGGGCGACCGGGTCAATCCGGTCGGCGGCTTCGGCGTCCCGGGGGGAGTCAGGAGGACGTTGTGCGCGTAGCTGATGGCGTCGAGAAGATTGAGCACATCGTTCTGATAAATCTCGATGTATTTCATCCCGTAGCTGGCGCCGAGATCGACGCTTCGCCGCAAAATATTGCCGGCGTCATCCGGCGTCCCGCCATTGTTCCGATAGGTGCTGTCGCCGAAAGAGGAATCGAGCATTTGGCCCGCGACATCGGGACGGTTGTCCCAGATTGGCTGGAAGAGCGTGCCCATGCCCGGTGCAGCCGGGTTGACGGTGCTGAGATCGTTTTTCTGCACGATCAAACGCCCCGGCCACTTCGCTTTCGCGGCAGCCACGGCATTGCGCGCGACGTAGCTCGCGTCCAGATCGAGGTTGCCGGAGTTGCCCGCGTGACCGTTGCCGCCGACTGTGAGAGTGACGTATTGATTCGGAAATGCGGCCATCGTCGCGTCGATGATCTGCGCGCCGGCATCGATCAATTTCTGGGAAGTGTAGCCGAGGCTGAACCAGTTGCTGAGGTCGGCCGAAGTGTGCGGCACGCTCCAATCTTCGCTGCTCGCGTTGGCGAAGCTGGCCCAGACGATCTTGATCGCGGTCTTGTTTGTAAGATGAGCGCCCAGGGCCGCGATCATCGCTTTCTTCTTGGCCAGAAACGTCGGGTCCCAAAAGACCGGGATGGTGGTCGGCACGCCGTCTTTATCGAAGGTGATGAAACTGCCGCCGGCCTGCGCGACGGCCTGGGTCACCCAGGCCGGCTTGTGCGCCTGGGTGTTGATGCGCAGGAGAACGGGCTTGCCGGCCGCGGCCGCGCGCGCGACCTCCGCGTCGAGGAAGCTCCAGTTGTAGTTTCCCTCGGTCGGTTCGAG
>JBBQHV010000132.1:0-5559 GCA_038324295.1 Chthoniobacterales bacterium | reverse complement strand
GTTGCAGAAGCACCTCGCGCAACGCGAAATCGGCTCCGCGATTTATTATCCGCTCGGGCTGCACGAGCAGAAATGTTTCGCGGCGCTCGGCTACAAGGGGGGCGACCTGCCCGAAACGGAACGCGCCGCCCGCGAGTCGCTGGCGCTGCCGATTTATCCGGAGTTGACCCGGGAAATGCAGCAGGCC
This sequence comes from Chthoniobacterales bacterium, assembly GCA_038324295.1. Classification (GTDB taxonomy): domain Bacteria; phylum Verrucomicrobiota; class Verrucomicrobiia; order Chthoniobacterales; family UBA10450; genus Palsa-1392. The sequence continues at coordinate 5,372 of JBBQHV010000132.1, read as the reverse complement.
GTCGTCGCCGCAATCGCAGAATTTTTTCGTGCGGCCTGCATCACTTGAAGCGTGAGAAGCGTCTGGGGAGCGCACGCGCCCTCGCGTGCTGGTTTCGGCGCCTCGCCGAAACGAACTTCCGCGGAATGGGCAGAGGCCGGAACAAAGTGCGTGATGGCGAGGCGCCATCACCAGGTCGCCGCGGCGACCGCTCCCCGGAATACGAAGCAGCCTCGTTTCTTCTCCGCACGCCGCACTGATACAGGACACTATTACCTTCAAAGAGTTGCGACCCTCCGTCAGCCAGCCTATATCAAACGCTCGTCCCGCGGGTAGGTACCGAAGTGGCCAAACGGGGCGGACTGTAAATCCGCTGGCTTACGCCTTCGTTGGTTCGAATCCAACCCTGCCCACCATCTTTGCCAGAGGAACTGTTTAGCGATGACCGCCGCCGCATTTCGCAAAATGGCGCTCAGCCTGCCCGAAGTGGTCGAGGCGTCGCACATGGAGCATCCCGATTTTCGCGTCGGCGGCCGGATTTTCGCGACGCTCGGGTATCCCGACGAGAAACATGCCGTCCTCGGTTTGCCGTCGGAAGAACAGCGGAAACTGATCGCGGCCCGCCCGGAAGTGTTCGCGCCCGCGGCCGGCGCCTGGGGACGGCGGGGCAGCACCTGCGTCCTTCTTTCAAAAGCGCAAACCGGGGAAGTGCGGCGCGGTCTTGCGCACGCCTGGCGCAAAGTCGCTCCGAAGAAGCTCGCCCCGCTCCTCCAAGAGCCCTCCAGCTGATCGGTAAGCGAATTGCTTGATCGGGAAGTTGACCGAAAGTCGCATTCGACCCCGCGCGCTTTTCCGCCATGCATATCACCGACGTCCTGAAGAAGGATTCGCCGACGTTTTCCTTCGAGTTCTTCCCGCCCAAATCGCCGGAAGCGGCCGAGACGCTTTACCAGACGATCCGCGAGCTGGAAGCCTACATGCCGCACTTCGTGAGCGTGACCTACGGCGCCGGCGGCTCAACGCGCGATCTCACACACGATCTGGTCGAGCGGATCAAGACGACGACGAAACTGAACCCGATCCCGCATCTCACCTGCGTCTGCCACACCGAGGAAGAGATCGACGCGATCTTGCAGCGTTACGCGCAGTCAGCGATCAGCAACATTCTCGCGCTCGGCGGCGATGTGCCGCGCGACCTGCCCTACGACAAGGCGCGCGACTCGTTTCAACACGCGATCGATCTGGTGAAATTCATCCGCCGCTTCAACGAGACCGGCGCGCATCCCGATCGGCGTGGGTTCGGAATCGGCGTAGCTGGTTTTCCCGAAGGCCATCCGACGACGCCGAACCGGCTCATCGAGATGGATCACTTGAAAGCGAAAGTCGAAGCCGGAGCCGACTACATCGTGACGCAGTTGTTTTTCGATAACCGCGATTTTCTCGATTACCGCGAGCGTTGCGCGCTCGCCGGCATTCGCGTCCCGATCATTGCGGGCATCATGCCGATCACCTCGATGAGTGGATTCAAGCGCATCGCTGAGCTGGCTGGCGGCGCCCGTTTCCCGGCCAAACTCCTGCGCGCGCTCCAGCGTTGCGAGAACGATCGCGAGATGGTCAACCGCGTCGGGGTCCACTTCGCCCTCGAGCAGTGTCATGACCTGCTCGATAACGACGTCGCCGGGATCCATTTTTACACGCTCAATCGTTCCGACGCGACGCGCGTGATCTTCGACAGCCTCGGCATTCCGCGGCGGAATGAACAGGTCTCAGTGTCCTAGGCGCCGTTGTAACGCGGATCGAAACCCTCATTCCGTTTTTCGACGATGCTGATGGCCATTACTCGCGACGTCAGTTCGAGCATTAACAATTGCGAGCTGTCGTTTCATCCGCGGCAAGCCATCGACATTGCCAAAGCCATCGCGCAGCACCAGGCCTATCAGCGCTCTCTCGTGGAACTCGGCGTGCGGTTGGTTTCTCTTCCCGCCGCCCCGGATCTGCCCGATGCCGTTTTCGTCGAAGATCCAGCGGTGGTGGTCGACGAGGTCGCCATCATCTCAAACATGGGAGCGCTCAGTCGACGGCCTGAAGCCGCGAGCCTCGCAGAAACACTCGCGCAGTATCGGCCGCTCAAGTTTCTCGTGGAACCCGCGACGCTGGACGGGGGCGATGTCCTCCACGTCGAGCGCACCATCTTTGTCGGCTTATCGCGGCGCACAAACCGGGAAGCGATCTCCCAGTTGAGCGACATCCTCCGGCCCTATGACTACGAGGTGAAACCGGTCGCGGTGAGAGGCTGTCTGCACTTGAAAAGCGCCTGCTCCTATCTTGGGCGTGGCGTAGTTCTCCTAAGTCAGTCGATGATCGACGCCGAGCCACTTCGCGACTTCGAGTTGATTGACGTTCCGAAGGAAGAAGCGGGTGGCGCAAATGCGTTGCTCATCGATGAGGTGGTGCTCATGCCTGCTTCATTTCCCAAGACCCGTAGCTTGCTTGAGGAGCGAGGATCGTGGCGGCAGGTGCGGACGCTCGACCTCTCGGAATTACAAAAAGCCGAAGCGGGCGTGACCTGCACGAGTTTGATTTTCCAGAGTTACGGCTGGCGATAAATCACGCCGCCTTTCATGACGAAGCGGACTTGCCTAACGACATTAACATCCTTGGTCGGGTCGCCGGCGAGTGCGACGAGGTCGGCCAACTGACCAGCGCGGATGTTGCCGCGATCGGCCAGGCGAAAGATCGCCGCATTGCCGCTCGTGGCCTGACGCAAGACTTCCAGCGGCGTGAAGCCGTACTCATGCACGAGCAATTCCATCTCGCGCGCATTCTCGCCGTGTGGAAAGACCCCAACGTCGCCGCCCATCGCGAAGGTGACGCCGGCAGCGCGCGCCGCCTGCACGCTTTTGTGTTTTTCACGGATGCGGTCAGGCTCGGGGCCGACGCCTTTTTTCCAGCCGCGATATTGCATGATCGCGTCACCCGCCGCGACCGTCGGACAGAAAGCGACTTTGTGTTCCTTCATCAGCTTGAACACCTCCGGCGTGCCTTCATCGCCGTGTTCGATTGTGTCGACCCCGGCGAGGATCGCGCGGCGCATGCCTTCGGCGGTCGTGGCGTGCGCGGCGACGGGACGGCCGGCGTCGTGCGCGGCTTTGACCGCGGCGGCCAGCTCTTCTTCTGAAAAGGTCGGGCGTGAGGATTCGCCCGCGCCCCAACGATAATCGGCGTAAAGCTTGACCCAATCGGCGCCTTTGCCGATCTGGGTGCGCGTTACCCTAACGATGCCGTCGATCCCGCTCGCTTCCTCTCCGCCTTGCGGCAGGTCGAGATCGGTCGAGAGCTTGGGGCCGTAGCTGCCCGTCGCCACAATCGCACGCGTCACCGCAATCATGCGCGGACCCGGCACGATGCCCTGCTCGATCGCTTTCTTCAGGCCGACGTCGCCATAGCCCGCTCCTTCTGTCCCGAGATCGCGGGTGGTGGTGAAGCCGGCGAGAAGCGTGGCGCGGGCGTGTGCGGTCGCCTCTGCGGTGCGGAAGCTGAGGGACTCGTTAGTCACCTGATCGTTCCAGGGGGTTTCGTTGTAGGGATGGAGGAAGAGGTGCGAGTGGCCCTCGATCATCCCGGGAATGAGGGTGTCGTTAGGCAGGTCGATTCTTTGCGCGTCGCCTGCGCTTATCTCGGCGACGGGACCGGCCGCAGCGATTTTGTCGCCGCGCACGAGCACAGCCCAGCCGGCGTGTATTTCCTTGCCGTCAAAAACTGCGGCCGGACGGAGGAGGAATGAAGTTGACGGGGGCGGGTCGGCTTTTAGCGAGGTCGACATGAGCAGGGCGAAGATAAGAGCGTGGACGAAACGAACATTCACTCCCGGCACTCTATCACTGTCGTGGAGCGCAACTGTGACGGCAACAGGCGACGGTCACAGACCGCCGCTACAGCCTCACCCTACGGGCCGCGCTTGCGGTGATGTTCCGCCTTGAGTTCCTGCAATTTGGCGCGCTGCTGGTCCGTCAGCTCCGGGGCGAGATCGCGGTCGACGCCGGCCAGAACTTGATGGACACGACGGCCCGTCTCGGCCCGGATCGCTTCGATCTCTTGCGCCGCCTGGTTGAAAATCGGAGCCGTTTTTTGCACCTGCTCCGGGGTGAGATCGAGGCGGGTCTGCATCCGGTTGCGGATGCGGTCGGTGAGCGAACGATGGTGTCCAAAATCCATCCGATGATGATGGGATTGGGCCGCGCCGAGAAACGCGCCGGCCGCGAGCCCGGCGAGGAAGACGAGCACGAACCCGGCGAGCAACTTCCATTTCAGAGTGCCGCTCATTGTTCAAAGGCTCCACCGATCGCGGAATCCGCGATCGCGTAATCGCTCGTCAGCGTTCCCTCCTCACTCTGGTTCAGCTCGCGGTAGGCGCCCGCCCCAGCGAGCACGATCACGGCCAGGGCCATGACGACAACGCGGCGGAGCAAGCGGGTCACTCCGGCCGCATCGCTGGCCGCCGCCCGCGAATGAGCGAGGACGCGGCTCTCGAAGCCGAACGGCATTTCCGGCAGCGGTTCCTCAGGCACGGGCGCGGCGTCCTGCAGGAGCCGGTCGAGTTGCTCGTTAGGCACTTTCATTTTTCTCCTCCGACGGAGAGATGGCCGAGGTGCTTTCTCATTTTCTGGCGGGCGCGAAAGGCGCGCACTTTGACGAGGGACGCGCTCCAACCCGTCCGGGCGTGGATCTCGGCGACGGAAAGTTGCTGGAGGTAGAGCAGATCGATGACGAGGCGCTCAGCCGGCTTGAGTGCGGCGAGGAGATGCTCGACCAGATCGCGCGCGGCAAAGTTACGATCGGGCCCCACTTCTTCGCTGGTCGAGGCGAGATTTTGCACGACCGCGACTTCTTCTTCGCTGAGATCGGCGTGGCGAAATTCGGGCCGCACTTTCTCGGATTGGATCTGGTTGAGGCAGGTGTTGATGGCGACGCGCGAGACCCAATGCTCGAGCGGAACTTTGCCGGAGAATTGCGGCAGCTTTTGAAAAATCTTGATGAAAATCATCTGGCAAAGGTCCTCTTCGGCGCCGCGGCGCGGGCGATGAGAGCGAACGAGCCGGGCGACGAGCGGATAGAGCCGGCAGACCAATCGGCGCGCGGCTTCTTCATCATGTCGGAGGGCAGCCGCGACGAGCGCGCCGGCATCCGGTTCCTCAGCCATGTCATCCAATTCGCATCCACACTAACGGTTATGACAGCGCCGCGCGCCTTCAGGTTACAAATGCGTCCAGGGCTGTCGCGGTGGGCGAAAATTTTTGTAACTGGTTTCCGCCTCGACCGTGAGGACAACGGCGGGGTCGCCGAACTCGTGGTGGACGAGGGCGCGCATCGTATTGGCGGTCATCTGCTCAATC
>JBBQHV010000131.1:0-5586 GCA_038324295.1 Chthoniobacterales bacterium | reverse complement strand
GGCACCTATGCCGAGATCGGCGCCGGCCAGGAAGTGGCCCGGCGCTTTTTCCATGTCGGCGGCGCCTCCGGCACGATCGCGAAAACGATGTCGGCCTACGACATGCAATTCAGCGACGCGATTTACGGCGCGGCCAGCCGCTACGTGAGCCGCGCCCGACTCACCACCATGCTCGATCACGAATACAATCTGCTCATCGAGCGCCTCGATAAAAAGGTCGGCGAGGCACGGACCTTTTTCGTTTTCGCCGACACCGTGGCGGCGCGCAGCTTTAAGGAGCATAACGAATCGCACGGCTGGCTCGGGATTCGTTTTCAATCCGAAATCCGGAGCGAGCCGAGCCAGATCATCATCCACGTGCGCATGCTCGACGAAGGGAATGTCGAACAGCAGGAAGCGCTCGGTGTGATCGGCGTAAATCTGATTTACGGCGCCTTCTATCATCATCAGCCGGTGAAATTGATCGCGTCGCTTCACGAAAACCTCGCCCCGGGCCGGATGGAGGTGGACATGATCAAGTTCTCCGGGCCGGTCTACGCAGCGGTCGACAACCGGCTCATGAGCCTGCAGCTGGTCAGCCAGGGGCTGACGAATGCGGTCATGTTCACGGCCGACGGCGAGTGTGTGCAGCCGGCCGAAGTTTTCTACAAGAAGGCGATCGTGGTCGAGCGGGGCAATTTCCGTCCTGTTACCTACGCGACCAACGACATGCTGAACGGCGCGCGCGAAGAGATTCTCCGCCAGGCCGGCACGCCGGAAGACGAGCTCGTCGTGCTGATGGAAATGACGCTGGAGAATTTGCTCTCCGAAGGGCAGCTCAACCACGCCGATTTCCTTTCCCGGGTCGATATTCTAGGCTCGTTAGGCCGGAACGTTCTGATCTCGAAGTTTGGCGAATACTACCGTCTCGCCGCCTACCTTTCCCGTTACACGAACAAGATGATCGCGCTCGTCATGGGCGTGCCGAGCCTGCACGAAATTTTCGACGAGAAATATTATCTCAACCTCGAGGGCGGAATCCTGGAAGCGCTCGGCCGGATGTTCAAAAGCGGGCTCAAGCTTTTCGTTTACCCGATGGTAGACGAGAAGACCGGCGAGCTCATCACGGCCAAACAGCTCGAGGTCGCGCCCAATTTGCACCACCTCTATCAGTATCTGATCGATAACTGCTTCATCCAGGAGATCACCGATTACCATCGGGAGTACCTGAAGATTTTTCCGCCCGACGTGCTCGCCAAGATTCAGAACGGGGACGAGAGCTGGGAGGAGATGGTGCCGCCGGAAGTGTCGCGCATCATCAAGGAACGCGAGTTCTTCGGCTATCGCCGCCCGGTTGCGGCCTGAGCGGAGGTTTAAAGGACGTCTAAAAAGTCGTTCGCCGGCGGAGATTGCAGGGCGGGCGCCTTTGGTTAGTGCAACCTTTTGGTGCATATGCACCAAAAGGTTGCACGGGTGGGCTCGTCCGATTGGTGCACCGGAGGCACGTCGCGCGCCAACTGCATCGGTACGGCTTGGCCTGGGATAGAGGCAGGATGGTCCGCGTCAGCGCAGTCGGGATTTTTCGCAATCCCTCCGACGGTCGGCATGAATTTCGCTTTAGAGAGCGCACACCATGGCCAAGCGCGCAAACTCCGTCATTGGGATCGATCTCGGCAAGCATGTTTTCAAAAGCGTGCTCCTGCAACGCAAAGGAGAACAGCGGATCGTTCTGACCAATTACGCTTCGCGACCCGTCCCGGAAAACATCGCGACCGCGGACGATCTCGCCCAGCAGGTGAAACTTCTTCTCAAGGAAATGGGCGGAAGCGCCAAGGGTTGCGCGGTCGCCGCTTCCGATCCGGATGCGCTCCTTCGCATCATCGAACAGCCGACCACCCCGACCGAGCTGCTGCGGAGCGCGCTTCGCCTTAACGGCCTCGCTGTCCTCAATCAAGAATGCAAAGATTTCGTGCTCGATTGTGCGCCTGTCTCGGCGGTCACGCTCACTCCCGTCACTCCGGATGGCGCGCCCGCGGAATCCGCGCCGGCAGCTTCCGGCAAGACCCGCTATCTCGTCGGCGGTCTGCTCCGGCCGGCCGTAAAACAAATCTCCGAAGCGATGACGAAGACGAAGCACACCGCCAGCATTTTGCAGCTCGCTCCGGTCTGCTCCTTTAACGCTTTCGAATTCGCCTACCCCAATGTCTTCGCCCGCGAGGCCTTCCTCCTCCTCGACATGGGGCACGAACAAAGCACCGTCCTGATCGGGAACAAGACGGAGCTGGTCCTCATCCGGAGCATTGATTACGGCGGCAAAATTTTCAGTCAGGAACTGACCGCCGACGGCGCGCTCGAAGCCGAGGCGGCGCGGGTCCTCGTCCAGCAGGGCGATGCCGGGATGACGGAGATTTGCCGCAACTCGCTCCTCCGGCTCGGCACCGAGGTGCGCAACTCGATCGGCTTTTACGAAGGCCAAAGCGAAGAAAGCATCAACCGCATTTTCGTCTCCGGCGGCATGGCCCGGACGGAGATGATTCTGCAAATCCTGAGCGACGAGCTCGGGCTGCCCTGCGAAATCTGGGACCCCCTGGAAAGCTGTGAAGTGGCGTTGCCCTCCGCCAAACGCCAGGCCCTGGCGAGCGAATTCGTCTCGCTCAACGTTGCCTGCGGCGCCGCCCTCTCCTACCTCAAAGCTGCCTAACGATGGCCCTGCAACTCAATCTCCTTCACGAAGAATTTTCCGAGCAACGGCAACGCCAGCGCGATCCGCTCAAGCTCGGGATCATCGCCCTCTGCACTTTTGGCGCCATTCTTTTTCTCTATTACGGCTGGAACGCCTACCAGACGCTGCAGATCAAGAGCGAGCTGAGCGAGGTCGAGGCCGACTGGGCCAAGGTCGAGCCGAAGGTGACCGCGGCGCAGAACCGCGCCGAAGAGCTGCGCAAGATCATCGACAGCACCAAGGTGCTCGACAGCATGATCGAGGGGCGCTTTTACTGGGCGCCCTTCCTCGCCACTCTCTCCCATTGCGTCGCGCCTAACCTGCAATTGATCAGCCTCGACGGCAACGTGGCCGAATCGAACAAGATCGCCACCGTCGTCCTCGAAGGGATCAGCGCCGCGCGCGAACCGCGGGCCGCGGCCGAGGAATTTCGCCAGCTTCTCTCCGAGCAGCTCAGCGAAAATTCTCTTGGGATTCGGCCGCAGTCAGGCTCCCCAGGTCAGGGCGTCGTGGTCGATCAGGTGACGCCAGCATCGCCCGCGGCTGAATCCGATGTCCAGAGTGGAGACGTCCTTCAAAAGTTCGACGGGCAGAATATCGAGAGCTTTTCTCAGTTACTGGAACTCGTCGCCGTGACAGAATTGAATCGAAACGTTGAGTTGGATCTCGTGCGCAACAGTAAACCTGTGAAAACGAAGTTAAGGATCAAGCAACGGCATCCGGGCTACACGGAGGTTAGGGTTGGTTTCAAAAATCTGGAAGACCTCGACACGTCCGTGAATCTTGCCGGTGTGCCAACCCCGAGTGCGCGGTTTGTCCTGAATATCTCTTTTAATCCCACGCCCGGCGCCACCTCCAGCTCCGCGGCCGCGCCGGAACCCGCCCCGACAAAATGAAGCCGACCAAATTCAACAAGGATCAGATCCAGAAAACCTTCCTCAGCATTCTGGGCTTTATCGCGCTCATCTATTGCTATTTCACTTTCTTCCTCGGGCCTTTGAACAAAAGCCGGGCCGACGCCACCGCCCGGATCGCTGACCTGCAGGTAAAATCCGCTTCTTCCAAAACGGAGATGAAAAAGACAGCCAACCTCGAGATTCAGGCGAAGGAAGCGACGACCCGCTACGACGCGCTCAAGGCAACGACCGCGGACGGCTCGCCGATCGCCTGGTTCCCGCCCAAGATGCGGAATTTTTTCGCCGCTCAGCACATCGACAAGGCAAACGTGCGGCTGGAATCGAGCACCGCCTTCAAGCAGCCGGAGCTCTCCGATTGGATCAAGGACACCTGGTCGATCGAGCTGCCGGCGAGCGATTACGACGCCCTCGGCCAGGCCATCGCCGAGCTGGAAAACACCGAGCCGCTCCTCGCCGTGCAACGAATCGTGATCCACGCCGTTCCGGAGGATCCGCAATTTCAACAAGTCAGCCTGACGGCCCAAACCGCCCTCCACTCCCAATGAAAAGCACTTTCCTGCTCGCTCTCTGCCTAACGACCGGGTTGAGCCTGGCTCGCGCCGAGGAACCCAAGGCGCGGTCGATCAAGCTCACGCACCAGTCCGAATTCAATGCCGCTGACGTGCGTAATCCCTTTTGGCCGATCGGCTGGAAAAGGCCGGTCGCGACCAATCCCAATGCGGTCGACCTCGGCCCGGCCCTCACACCCGACTCCTTCGCTCTCACCTCCGTGGCCACCGGCAATGGCTCGCGCTTCGCGATTCTAAACGGGAAAGTGATGCAGGAAAGCCAGGTGTTTGGTCTCCAATCGGGCTCGCAGATTTACCAGGTCACGGTGAAAGCGATCGAGGACGGACAGGTCGTCCTCACCTATGATGGCGGCGAGATCGTGGTCCCGCTCCGCCGGCACTAGACGATGCTGCTGTAGCGGCGGTCTATGACCGTCGCGAGAGCCGGCGCCCCACGCAGGCACGACGCTCATAGAGCGCCGCTACAGCTGCGCCTAACGAACCGCGGCCTGCACCTGCCCCAGCGGCACAAACTCGCTCTCGTGCAGCACGACCCGCTTCGTGCCGCGGAGGAGCCGCCACCATTCCCACGCGCAACCGGCCACGATGAGCAACACGAGGACGAGAAACCCGAGCGCGACGAGGGCATCGAGCCGGTAGATGACCGCCTGCCGCGCGAAATCGACGTTCGCGATCTGCGTCTCCACCCTCGCCTCCATCATCCGCGCGCCGCTCAGGAAACCGATTCTCGGATCGGCCGAAAAAATCTTGAGGTAACCCGCCGAAAAGGTGACCGCGATCATGAAAAGAAGCGGGCCAAGCGTCGTCCAGAGATAGCGCGTCTTTCCCATTTTGATGAGCAAGGTCGTGCCGAGACAGAGCGCGATGACGGAGAGAAGTTGATTCGCGAGACCGAAGAGCGGCCAGAGGCTGTTGATTCCGCCTAACGGATCGAGCACGCCCTGATAAAGGAACCAGCCCCAGGCCGCAACGAGGAGCACGCTCGCGAAAAGATTCGCCCCCCAGGAGCGCGTGTTGCCGAGCGGCCGCCAGATCTGGCCGAGCAAATCCTGGAGCAGAAATCGCCCTACCCGCGTCCCGGCATCGAGCGTCGAGAGAATGAAGAGCGCCTCGAACATGATCGCGAAGTGATACCAGAGCGCGAGCGCGGTCGGATTGGTCGTTAGGCGCGAAAACATGTGCGCCATCCCGACCGCGAAAGTCGGCGCGCCGCCGGCACGGCCAAACATCGTGCTTTCGCCGAGATCACTCGCGAGGTGCTGCATCTGCGTTTCGGTGACGGGGAAACCGGCGGCGGAAACTTTCGCGACCACCTCGCTTGGCGTGCCTTTGGCGTTGATCGCAAAATACTCGCCCGGGGCGAGCACACAGGCGGCCACGATCGCCATGAGCGCGACCA
>JBBQHV010000130.1:0-5699 GCA_038324295.1 Chthoniobacterales bacterium | reverse complement strand
GAGTCCGCCGACGCCGACGCCTTCGTTGTCGCGCTCGCCCGCGCCGTTGTAGCGGCGGTCTGTGACCGTCGAGAGCGCGGCTTCCATCGCCAGGCTGCGACGGTCATAGACCGCCGCTACAACAGCAGCCTACCGCCGATTTTTCCCGGGCGGCTCGAGGCGGAAAATGGTTTCGCCTTGCTTCATCATCTCGAGGCTATCGCGCGCGATCGTTTCCAGATAGGTCGGATCGTTTTTCAGGAGCGCTACCTGCCGCGTGAGGCGGGCGAGGGTTGTTTTCTGCTCGGTCAACTGCGCGTTAAGCTGATCGTATTCCGCGCGATCGCGCTGCAACTGTTTGTAAGGCGGGAGGAAGAAACTGATCATCAAAAGCCAGACCGCGATGAGCACGAGGACGCGCAGAATCGCGTTCATCTGCTGCCAGATGGTCGCGTCGCGGCGTCCGCGGAAAGGGCCGGTGGCGTCCACTATCGCATTTTACCGCCGAAGACGGCCTTGTCACCCAGTTCCTCGTTGATCCGGAGGAGTTGATTGTATTTCGCGACCCGATCGGTCCGGCAAAGCGAGCCGGTTTTGATCTGCCCGGCGTTGGTCGCGACCGCGATGTCGGCGATGGTCGTGTCCTCGGTCTCGCCGGAGCGATGACTGATGACGGCGGTGTAGTCGTTCTGCATCGCGAGGTCGATCGTGGCGAAGGTCTCGGTCAGGGTGCCGATCTGATTCACTTTCACGAGAATCGAATTAGCGACGCCGAGATCGATGCCTTTGCGCAAAAATTTCACGTTCGTGACGAAGAGGTCGTCGCCTACCAGTTGCACTTTGTCGCCGAGCCGGTCGGTCAGTTTTTTCCAGCCGTCCCAATCGTTCTCGGCGCAGCCGTCCTCGATCGAGAGGATGGGAAACTTCTGGCAAAGCTCGGCGTAGTAATCGACCAGCTCGGCCGCGCTCCGCTTCGAGCCGTCGGATTTCTTGAAAACGTAGGCGTTCTCCTCCTTGTCGAAGAACTCGGAGGAAGCGGGATCGAGCGCGATGAAGATTTGCTCGCCTAACGAGTAGCCGGCTTGCTCGACCGCCTCGGCGATCGCTTCGAGCGCGTCCTCGACCGATTTGAGATTGGGGGCGAAGCCGCCTTCGTCGCCGATCGCGGTCGAGAGGCCGCGATCCTTGAGCACGCCTTTGAGGGCGTGAAAAACTTCCGCGCCGTAGCGCAACGCCTCGGGAAAACTGGGCGCGCCTTTCGGCATGATCATGAATTCCTGGAAATCGATCGGGGCATCGGAATGAGCGCCGCCGTTGAGGATGTTCATCATCGGGACGGGCAGGACCTTCGCCTCGCTCCCGCCCAGGTAGCGGAAAAGCGACTTGCCTTCAGCAGCGGCGGCGGCATGCGCGACGGCGAGAGAAACGCCTAACAATGCGTTGGCCCCGAGTTTCTTTTTGTTCGGTGTGCCGTCGAGCTCGATGATCTGCTCGTCGATCTTCGCCTGTTGGAGCGCGTCGCAGCCGATCAGGGCCGGCGCGATCGTGTCGTTCACCGCCGCGACGGCTTTCTCCACACCTTTGCCGCCGTAGCGATTCCTGTCGCCGTCGCGCAATTCCCAGGCTTCATGTTGCCCCGTGCTCGCCCCACTCGGAACAGCCGCCCGGCCAAAGGCGCCGCCTTCCAGATGGATGTCCACCTCGACGGTGGGATTGCCCCGGGAATCAAGAATTTCGCGCGCGTGAACTTTACCGATCCTGGTCGCCGACATTTCGTTAGGGACTACAACCCTTTTCGGCGAAATCGCAACCGCTCTTTCGCGGGAAAGCGCCGGAACATTCAGCGTTTCTGACGATGGAGCGCGGGGTCGATCACGCCGGCCATGGCGGACTCGTTAGGCAATTTTTCCGCGCCGACAAACTCGACGAGTTGGGAAATGGTCGCCGCCGGCTCGCGCAGGAGCGTGAGGTAATCCACTTCCAACACTTCCAGATGCGGCGCGCTTTTCAGCCAGAGCAAAGTCTCGGCTCGATGCGCGGTGAGGCCGCGCTGTAACTGCTCAGGATCAAGGTCGGCGCCCTGGGTGGAGAGCCGATTGATCATCCGACCCTGGGACGCGAGCACTTCCTCGATCGGGCGGGTCATGAAAATGACCTTGTAGTTGTGCTTCGCCGGCAGGCTCGGGAGGAGCATCGAGATGCACTTGATCGCGCGCTGGTCGAGGCCTTCCTCGTCGAGCAGCTCCGGCTTTTTCCCGATCTGCTTGATCGCTTCCCATTCGTAGTAACCCTTCGGATTATCGACGTCGGCGACGCGTTCGTGATCGGTCTGCGGCGCGAGGCCGCCGGCGGCGAGCATCTGCATCATCAAGGAAGTGCCGGAGCGCGGCAGCCCGGAAACGAGCACGAAAGTTTTGCCGGATTTTTTTCCATCGGGCTTGCGATCGGGGCGTTCAGCCAGAAGAATCTTGAACCGCTCTTCGCGGCTGGGAATTTCGGGCAGGTCGAAAAGTTTTTCGCTGCGCTCGGTGCTGGCGCGCTTGCGCGGACGACTTCGCACAAGGCGGGCCGCCTCCTCCTGATGGAAGCGGGGTTTCTCCTCGTCGCCGCCATTATTGCGATGAAGCGTCGCGAGATAACGATGCGCGTTGACCATCTCGGGCTGAAAACGGAGCGCGGTCTCGAAAGCGAGGATGGCGCGGTCGGACTCGCCGGAGCGGGCCATCGCCACGCCGAGATTGAAATGCGCGAGCGGTAGACGATGGAGCAAACTAACCGCCTGAAGGGCGGCGTCGGCCGTTTCCTGATTTAAACCCTGACGCCGGCAAACCGTGGAAAGGCCCTGCCAGGCAAGAGCGTTGTCGCGGTCCAGTTCGATCGCTTTTTGGTAGGCGCTTCGGGCATTCTCCCACTGCAGCAGGCGCACGTAGGTGTCGCCGATCTGCGTATAGATCGGCGCGGCGCGCGGACTGAGCGCCTCGGCCTGGAGCAGATCGCGCAAGGCGCCGCCAAGGTCGCCCCGCCCCAGTTTGATCCGGGCCAGGAGGAGCATGGTGCCGGGACTCTCCGGCTCGCCCCCGTCGGCGAGGGCGTTGATCACGCGCTCGGCCTGGCGCAGATAGCCGCTTTGGAAATAAGAGGCCGCGAGCTGATGCAGGAAACGGTCCTCCCATGGTCGGCGCCTAACGATCTCCTCGAGGAGCGGGAGCGCCTGCTCCGGCCGGTTTTTCCACATGAGAGTACGGGAGACATTGTATTTCGCCTCGATCTCGGCCGACTCCGCCTGCTTCTCCTTGTCCTCGCCCGGATTCTCGATGTAGCCGAGCGCGGCAAACTGCGCCATCAGCTCGCGCGCCTGATCGGGCTCGAGTTGTGTCCCCTCGCGGTGCAGGCCGGCCTCGCCTTCTTTCTTTTCCCAACTCTCGATCGTTTTGACCTGCGGCGCGGTCTCGAAAATTTCGAGCAGCGGCCGGCCGTCCATGTCCTGGCCGATGGGCAAATCAAAAAGAGTGAGAACAGTCGGAGCGATATCGATCAGGCTCGCGCCGTAGATGCGCTCGTCGCGCCTGATCCCGGGACCGGCGACAACCAGGATGCCGTACTGCCGATGCCAGATGGCCGGCCCGGCTGGCTCTCGCGGCATGCCACGCGGGCGTTGCGAGCCGGATTCAAAACCGTGGTCGGAACAAAGGATAACTGTCGTCTCCGGGCCGGTCAACTCGAGGAGCCGCTCCAGCATCATGTCATGGAAGCGATAGGCGCTGCGCACGACGTCTTTGTAGATCTCGAAATCCTCCTCCGAGATCCATTCCAGCCGCGGCGGATGATAGGCCATGAAAGCGTGTGAGAAATGATCGACCGCGTCGTAATAGACGGCGGTAAAATCCCACGGCTCCGTTTCCATCAATGCCGTCGCGACGGCATGTATGGAAGCCGCATCGCTCAGGACTTTGGCAAAAGAATTAAGCCGCTTGTCCTTCTCCTGATCGACCTTCGCCGCATTCGGGATGAATGGGAGGATGTGGGCCTCCGTGAGTTCGTTAGGGAAAACCCGGCAGCGGGCCAGCTCCTGAGCTTTCTCTGGCGGATGAATCGTCCCCGGCGGAACGCGAAAGCCGCGCTCCGGATCGAATCGCGTCCCGCCGAAAGCATTCGTCACGACTGTCCCATTGATCGGCTCGGCCGGATGACTCGCCCACCAGCCGACGATGTTACTGCGGAGGCCGGATTGGGTGAGAATATTCCAGAGCGCTTTGCACTTGCGCGAGGTGCTCGTGTAAGGGCGCGCCCCGCCATTGACCGGATCGGGCTCGATGAATCCGTGGATGCCGTGCTTGTCCGCCAGCTTCCCGGTCGCGACGGAATTCCAGAGCATGGGGGACAGGATCGGCTGGAGGGTAGCGAGGTTTCCCATCACCCCGCGGTTGATCAAGCCGTCGAGGGTGGGCAGGAGCCCTTCCTCGAGCAACGGAGTGATGTGCTCCCAGTCGGCTGCGTCCCAACCGATGAGGAGAACTTTTCGCGCAGCCATGCAAGCGGAGTGCGAAACGACTGAAACTGCGATTCGCTCCCCTGGCTTCAGGCGCCGCGCCGTCGCCGCCGCCAGGCGATCAAGGCTGTTGCACCGAGGGCAAGACCGCCTAACGACTCCAGAGTTGGCGCAGTGCCCTCGGAAGTTTGGCCGGCTACGATCGTGTCGCCCGGATCGCCGTAGGCGTAGTCGAGCAGCTCAAAGTTATTGAAAGGAGACCCGCCCATCTTCAACCGAGCCCACCCGTACTGCACACCGGCGCCGTTGTTGAACTCGAAACCAACAAATGCGTTGCGCTGGCGCGCGATAAATTGCCCTTTGGGAAATCCCGTACTCCCAAATAGCTCGGCGAGAAAGCCACCATCCGGAGCGAAAGGCCGCGCCGATATCGCATTACCACGATTGAGGTTCGAGACGGAGACGTAACCCCGGGCGGTCGTCAGGCCGTTCACATTTCCAGAGAGAGCAGCGTAGACAAAGAACGATGCCGTCCCGCCATCGTGGAACGAACTCGAGCCATAGACGTGGTTCCAATGCTTGAGGACAAGGGAGGCGCCGGCTGCGTCGAGCGGAAAGCTAACCTTACGGTAACTTTTGAACTTGTGATTAATTGGCCCGCTGTAATGGATGGTCGCTTCCGCCATACTTGCAGCGAAGCCGGTGGCGGTGGCCGCCGCGGCATAGGCCGCCCAGCGACCCGTTGCGATGGAGCTGATTTTGGGGCGGAGTTTCCTCGGACTTTTCATCGCCTCACGCTGAGCGGCCCAGCGGGAAAGAGCAAGTCTCGATTTGCGCGTTTACTTCGCCCGTTGCCACCGCCGCGAGGCGAGCAATCCCGTCGCTCCCAGAGCGAGCGCGCCTAACGACTCGAGCGCCGGAGCGGAACTTTCGGAGGCTTGGCCTGCGACGATTGTCTCTCCCGGATCGCCGCGGGCGAAGTCGATCAGCGATGAAGCCAATGCCAGGTCGCTTCCATTGTTTGAAAGGAGCATCCAGTGACTTGACCTCCCGCAGCCTTGCGCGAAATCGAGCTCTCGCGGCGCTGGATCGCGGAACAGGAAGTTCCGATTTTTCGCACTGGTAATGAGGAACAGGGTGGCTAATCTGCCGTCGTGTTCGCTCGGATTGGAAGTGCGCTTTTCTTGGGAATGTTAGCCCCTGCCGTCCTTGCTGCGCCCTCGCCGAGCCC
>JBBQHV010000129.1:0-5751 GCA_038324295.1 Chthoniobacterales bacterium | reverse complement strand
CTGCGCGATCCGTTTCGCGAGGCCGCTGAATTCCGCGTTTACCTGGTCCACGCTCACGCCTGGCTTGAGCCGCCCGAGGATTTGCGCTCCGATCCCGGTCGGGTCGCCGCGCGGCTTGAGCGGGAATTCATTGTAGAGCGGGACCCAGAGTTCTTCGTTTTGCGGAAACTTAAAGTTCGGCGGCATGACCCCGATGACGGTGGCGGCTTTGCCGTTAATCCGGATCGCTTGCCCGATAATGTTGGGATTGCCGCCAAAGTCGCGCTTCCAGATCTCGTTCCCGAGGATCGTCACCTTCTCCGCACCCGGCTTGTTATCCTCGGCGGTGAAATCGCGCCCGAGGATTGGCTTCACGTCGACGATCTTGAAAAAGTCCTCGGTGACGTAACCGCCGGTGTAACGCTGCGGCTTCTTCTTGTAGGAAACGTTGATCGTCGAGCCGTTGAGATAAGCGGCCATGAGGGCGAACGACTTTTGCCCCGCGCGCAGGTCTTCATAGTCCTGGGAGGAGGGAATGTTGCCGTTGCCGAAATTGTTGTTTTGATCCGAAGCCTGGGGATCGATTAGCCCGACGCTCATCAACTGCTCGGGATGCGGAAAAGAAAAGCCGCGCAGCATGATCGCGTTCACCATCGTGAACTGCGTCGTCACCCCGCAGATGCCGAGCGCGAGGACGGTGACGGCGAGGAAGCAAAACGTCTTTTCCTTAAAAAGAACGCGGAAACCGATCCGGACATCTTGGCGGAAGGAGTCGAGGAGCATAAGATTTAGTGGGTTGAGGCTTTGAGCGGGCGGCGAAATGCGATCGCTACCGGTGTGATGCGGCGAGCGTGGCGATTGGATTCAAATAATAGTCGCCGCCGGTTTCGCTTTTTGTCTGCCGGGCGCCGGAACAGGCCAAAAAACGACGCGCTGCGAGGGGCATCGACAGCGCGATGCCCTCCGGAAGCCGGGGGATTCTGCGCCAGCGCTAGGGCAGTGACGTGCCGATCTGGCGCCTCACAAATTTCGCGTCGCGCTTGTTGATGGCGCCGCTCACGTCGATGTCCTCGCGGAAATTCGTTTCGTCGGTCGTGGCGCCGTTGTCCGCTTTCACGAGATTGAAATCGGCCGGGGTGACGCTGCCGTCGCCATCGACGTCGCCAAGGAGAAGGCCCATGGTGGCGGCAGCCGAACTCAGGGTGTGCGATTGATCGTCGGTTATGTTCGTTAGGGTAACGCTCACGTTCTCCGCATTGCAGTTCACGTTCCGAAGCTTGACGATGAAACGATGGGGATCGGAGCTATCGATCATGCTGCTCGCGACCGCTCCGCAACTCGTGGTCACGCCCGCCACTGCGGTCAGATTATTGTTGAAGGTAAACTCGATCGTGTAGGTGCCGCGCCGGCCGCCGGCGCGATCTTCCACTCCGGGAGCCCCGCTCAACGGCAGGTCAATCGCGAACCCGCCCAGGACCGAGGCAGCGCTCTCGAGAGTGAGCGCGCCGCCGCCGGCCGGAGCGACCCGGACGTAGTAGACGTCTTCCTCGCCGTTGAAGGTAGCGGCATAGGCGACATCGCCGCCGGTGTTATCGGAGACGATGGTCATGTAGTCACCCATCTTGTTCTGGTTCGGGTAACCGAGAAACGGATTAAAGGAATTGCTCACGGCCACGTTCGGCGCCCAGGTGTCGCCGCCATCGGTGCTGTAGGAGTAGAAGAGCTGCGAGTCCGTGTTATTAGGGGCGTTGCGGGAATCGAGCCAGATCGAATCGATCCGTCCATTGGGAGCGACCGAGAGAGTGCCGAACCAATGCCACTTGTTATGGTCGATCGGGTCGTCGTTGACTCGCTTCGGAGCGCTGAAAGTCTTACCCCCATCTGTGCTCCGGACGAACATGACGTCGCTGCCGTTGTTGGAGCCAGTCGGTTGCACGCTGGCCAGCATGTAAACATTGTTATTCGTCACCGTGCCCGAGCGATCAACCGCCAGGAAAACCTGACCCACGAGTCCTTCCGGGTTGATCGGCTCGCTGATAGCTATCCCGCCGCCGAGGTTGACGTTGGTGCTTTGATCGAAGTTCGGAGTCACGCTTCCGTCCCTGGCATTGGTCGAACGCTCGCACCAGATCTTGCCGGTATTGAGACTAACTCCGCCGATGAAAAGGTTACCCGCGGTGTCTACGTCGAGCGTGCCCCAGGCGGGAGAGTTAGGAATATTAATTGGGTTGAGCCAGGTGAAACCGCCGTCCGTCGAACGGCTGAACTGCCGGCCGCCGTAGTTATTTCCACCCGTGCTCCAGGCCTGGTATTGGAAGCCGCGCCCGCTACTCGTCGTGCGATCGATCGTGAACCATTGCTTGTCGCCGCCGGTGGCCGGAGCGAGCCGCGTGTAGGAGATGCCGCCATCGAGCGAGCGCCACATGTCGTCGAAAAAAGTATTGAGCAGGCTAAGATAGTAAAAGCTACCGGTCGCGTCTGAGTTCAGCACCGGATCGCTCCGAAAGACATTGTTTTCAAGGACGCCGGGAAAGGTCCAGGAGGCGCCGCCGTTGTTCGTGAAGCCCCAGCCAGCCTGGCGAAAGTTAGAGGCGACGCTGTTGAACTGCCTCCAGCCGATCGACATTTTGTTGCCGTTCGTCGGGTCGACACAAATCGAGGGCTCATTCGCGGCGTCACCGGTGATGTTCTGGCCGTTCGCGGCTACGTTCACCTGGATGCTGGTGAAGGCGTCGAGCCGCGAAATCATGCGCGGGGAAAGCCCGGTTCGCAAGACATAGGAAGGCGGATCGCCATAACTTTCGAGCTCTTCGTTAGGGAGAGGCTTTTGGCCCCGGGCCAGGCTCAGGCCAGCCAACAAAACCACCCAGGCGCTAACTAGCAATTTCCAACCGGCGTAACTCTTTCTCATAAGACAGATTCTCTCGCTGAAGCGTTCCGGATTAGTGGAGAACAGCTGCGCCGTCAAGGTTAAAGACCTTGCGACGGGTAAACAGGAACTGTCGAAAAGATGAGGAAGATTGCGATTGCGCCCACGAAGAGGGAACGAAGTCTTCCCGGTAACCGGCCTGGAATGTTGGACTCCCGATTCGTTTGCATGATTTCCAAAAAGCCTTCGGCGCTTCGCTTGGACAAGCGGACGTTCGTAACGGAATTGTTACAGATCAGCGCGACGAGAATGAAAACCACGAGGACAAACCGATGCCCCTGGGCCGAGAGCGATCCGCTCCTGCGCACTTATCACGACACGGAATGGGGCCTGCGGGTGCGGGATAGCCGGGCGCTCTGGGAAATGCTCATGCTCGAGGGATTCCAGGCCGGGCTTTCCTGGCTCACGATTTTGCGCCGGCGGGATGCTTTTCGAAAAGCCTTCAAGGGATTCAAACCGGAGGTGGTTGCTCGGTTCAAGGCGACGGACGTGGATCGATTGGTCGCGAATGAAGGCATCATCCGTTCGCGCGCTAAGATCGAGGCGACGATCGGGAACGCCCGCGCCTATCTCGCGATGGCGGCAGCGGGCGAGGATTTTTCCAAATTTGTCTGGGGGATGGCAGGCGGCCGGCCGATTCAAAACAACCGAAAAAAATCCGGCGACGTCCCCGCCAAGACTCCACTTTCAGAAGAGCTTTCCGCCGCCTTGAAGAGGCGCGGGTTTAAGTTTGTCGGACCGGTTATCGTTTACGCCTGGATGCAAGCAGTCGGGATCGTGGACGATCACGTCACGACTTGTTTCCGACAGTCCGGCGGGCTCGGTAAATGATTTCATCGCATTAACTTTTGCGATCAGCAGGATGAGCCTAACGAGCGGGCAGATGGATCGTCGCGAGCATGCAGCGGGCGCTCCCGCCGGCCAGCTCGATCGTTGGGAGAGAGAGCGGAAGTAACCGCGCGAATTGCTCGATCGTGTTCCGTTGCGCCGCGCTCAGAGCACCCGCCGCGCGCTCGGAAAGAACGAGCAATTTTTCGTCTCCATTCCGCAGCTCGAGCGCGTTACCGGCGAAGTTGGCGATCTGCTCTGGACTCAGCGCGAGGACAGTTTTGCCGGTCGATTCCAGGCGCGCCCGGACCGCTTCGCGCTCGCCGAGATCGGCGATCGTTTCCAGACCGGCAAGCGCAAGTCGCTCGCCGACGCAGAGCATCACGTTAGTGTGATAGATTGGCTGTCCGTCGTTGCCGAAGCTCTGGAACGTCACCGGCTCGAAATCGAAATCGGCGCAAAACTTCTCCAGCGGCTCGCGGTCGGCGCGCCGGGAAAGAGAGACGTAGGCGATGCGATGCACGTGATCGAGCACGAGGCTGCCGGTGCCTTCGAGGAAGAGCCCGCGCTTTTCAAAGGCTGAATAATCGACCACTTCCGAGACCTTGTAGCGTTCGCGCAAGGCGTCGATCAGATCGAGCCGGCGCTCCCGCCGGCGGGAGGGCGAATACATCGGATAGAGCGCGATCCGACCGTCGTGATGGGTCGAGAACCAATTGTTAGGGAAAACCGCGTCCGGCTTTTCCGGCGTCGGCGTATCGGCAAAAAGTTCTACCTTTATTCCCGGGCCGCGAAGAGCCGCGACCGCCTGATCGAACTCGCTCAGCGCCCGCATCGCCAGATCGTCGCCAACCTTCGCTTCCTCCTGAAAGGCGTTGTCCTGCGCCGTCTCCGGGTTCGGATAAAACCGGCTCGGGCGGATCATGGCGACCGCGTTGGCGCTTTGCTCAATCACGTTGTTCGGCGGCGGCCGACGCGCGTTGATCCTGGCGGAAAGAATGCACGATGAAGCAGAGGACCGCGATACAGATGCACGAGTCGGCCACGTTAAAGGCAGGCCAGGGATCTGCGAAAGGCACGTGCAGATTGAAGAGGAGAAAATCGATCACGTGACCGTGCCAAAGGCGATCGGTCAGATTGCCGAGAATCCCGGCGAGGAGCAAGGCGAGCGCAACCCGGCGCCAGGAATCGGTCGGCCCGCGCCGGAAGAGGAGGAAAAGAACCACGAGAAGCGCGACGAGGGAGAGCGCGATGAAGAAGCCGTTCTTGTTTGCGAAAGAACCGAAAGCGGCGCCGGAATTGGTCACGTGCACAAGGGTAAAAAAATTCGGCACGACGGTTTGTCCCGGCTCAGTCGGATCGAGCAGCCGAAGGACGAGAAATTTCGTGACCTGATCGAGCGCGTAAAGCGGCAGGGTGAGGAGAAAAAGAAGTCTCATGAGGCGAGGGCATCGACCACTTCGGCACAGCGATCGCAGAGGTCCGGGTGCGCCGCGATCGTGCCGACGGCCGGGCGGTGCCGCCAGCAGCGCGCGCACTTCTCGTTAGGCGTGCGCGTCACGAGGGCGGCGGGCTCGCCCGCGGCGGGTTCCAGGGTCAGGTCGCTGAGGATGAAAAATTCCTCGAGCTCGGCCCGCGGGAGGGCGGTGGCGAAGCGCTCCTCGCAACGCAGCGTGACGGCGGCTTCGAGCGCGTTCCCGATCACTTTTTCCTGACGCGCTTTTTCGATCGCCTGACCGATCACGCCCCGCAGCTTGAGCAGCTCTTCGATTTGCTCCCTAACGAGTGCATCCCGCGCCGCTTCGCGTGGTTCCGGGAAGAACTGGAGATGAACCGAGCCGCCCGTGCCGAGGTAGCCCCACGCCTCTTCCGCCGTGAAAACGAGGATCGGCGCGAGCAACTGACAGAGCGCGGTAAAAATTTCGCGCATCGCCGCCTGGGAGGCGCGGCGGCGGGGCGAGTCGAGCGCGTCGCAATACATCCGGTCCTTCGTGATGTCGATATAAAGGCTGCTC
>JBBQHV010000128.1:0-5821 GCA_038324295.1 Chthoniobacterales bacterium | reverse complement strand
ACGTAATCGGTCGTGCCGCCGCCGATATCGATGACGAGCGCGCCGAGACTTTTCTGATGCGGGGTGAGCACGACCTGGGCGGAAGCGAAGGCGGTGAAGACGACGTCCTCGACGTCGAGCGGAAGTTCTTTCACACAACGGATCGTGTTCTGGATGCGGGTGCGCACGCCGTGGATGATGTGAAAATCGGCCTCCAGTTTTTGCCCGAGCATGCCTAACGGATTGAGGATTCCGTTCTGCCCGTCGACGTGATAATGCTGGATGATCGAGTGGAGGAACGCGTTCTGCGCCGGGATGCTGACCTCGCGCGCGCTGATTTTTACATCCTCAATATCCTGCTCGTCGATCTCGTCGCGATCGTCGGGGAGCGCGACGCAGCCGCGATTGTTGAAGCTCGCGATGTGCGCCCCGCTGATCCCGATGTAGACGGAGCGAATCATGATGTCGCTTTTCTCTTCGGCATCGACGACCGCCTCGTGCACGCATTTCATCGCCGTCTCGAAATCGACGATCTCGCCTTTGCGTACGCCGCGCGACGGCGCCTGACCGACGCCGAGAATTTTGATTGTGCCGTCGGGGCGGCTCTCGCCGACCACGACGCAGATTTTCGAGGTCCCGATCTCGAGACCGACCATCAAGTTGCTGTTAGCTATTGCCGTTTTTTTCCTGGTTAAAACGTTGAAGTGGAATCGCCTTTCGCACCGGCAGAGGTGCGCTCGGGCGCGAGTGATATTTTTTGACCCCGGGACTGACCGCGGTGGCCCGCCGGACCGTTGGCTCGGCCGCTTTCGCCCGGCGGATTTCCGGCGGATGCGCTTCCGGCGCCGCGGCGGCTTCCTCAGAGCGAGGCGCCGCTTCCGCGACCTCGGGAGTTTCCTGGACGGTCGAGATAATCTCGGACACAGGCCGGGCGAAGGTCACCGGAATATTGCGCGTGACGAGGAGATTGATCGTCCCGATCTCGCGATGCGAATCGTCCGCGTAAACGAGCAGTTGCTCGAGCCGCTGCATCTGTTCTTCGAGATGATCGAAGGCAAACATCACCTGGGTGTGATGCTTGTCCGTCACGAGCAGGCAATAGCCTTTGGAAAGATCGATGTCGCGAATCTGAAAACGCGTCTGCATGAAACTCGTCGTCGTCAGGCGAAGCAGCTCGAGCGCGGTCCGGGCCTCGAAGGAATCAACCGCTTTTCCCGGGACGAGCGCCTGGCTCGCGCAGCCGGTGATGAGCGGGAGCGCGAGGTAATCGGAAAGGAGCTTTTTCTCCTTCATCAGGATGCCGCGGGCGTCGACGAGGAAAGCGGCGTCGGAGGCGAAGGGATCGATCACGGTTTTCTCGCTCGTGATCCAGGCGATCGGTTTGCGCTCCGTGATGTGAATGTCGATCTCGTTAGGCATTTTTCTTTCCACCTGCACTTCATCGACCTGCGCGAGCTGCTGCAGGCGGTCGTGCACGGCGGCGAGATTGACCGAGAAAATGTTCAGCCCCTCGGAAATGCCGGCGGCGCGCAGGACCTGGTCGCGGAGGAGCGTCCCGTCCGTCTGCACTTCGATTGTGCTCACGCGGTAGTCCGGGTTCGCGAAGAAAAAGCGGTCGAGCCCCTCGCGAATTCCATAGTAAATCCCGGCGCAGATCGCGACCGCGAGCACGACCTTGGAGACGAGCACAAGAATCCGGCGGTTGCGATGATGCGAGGCGCGCCGCGAACGCACCCGGACGTCGAGGAGATGCTGCTGCCGGCGCTGGCGCGACGTCGAGAGCCGCTGATTGCGCGGGCGCGGCTGATTTGTTGGCTTCGTCGTTTTCATCTCGGTCGGGCGGCGAGGGAAAGCTCGATGATGCGCGCGCAAAGTTCCGGATAGCTGATCCCGGCGACGGCGGCCGCGTCCGGGAGGAGGCTCGTCTCGGTCATGCCGGGAATGGTGTTGAGCTCGAGGACGAACGGCTCGTCCGTTGGCGAGAGAAGAATGTCGACGCGCGCGTAAACTTTCAGGCCGATGGAGCGGCCGGCGGCGAGAGCGAGCTCCTGGATTCCTTTCGTTAGGCCCTCGGGAATTTTGGCGGGACAGACATGCTCGGCGCCGCCCCCGCCGGACGGATTCAAGAATGGATACTTGTCGTTGAAATCGTAGAAGCCGCTTTTCGGAATGATCTCGAGAATGGGAAGCGCGAGGTCGCCGAGTACGCCGATGGTCAGCTCGCGTCCGGCGATGAACTTTTCGATGAGCAGCCGGTCGTCGTAGCGCGCCGCCTCGCTTAGCGCCGCGGCCGCTTCGGCTTTCTGCCGGACGATTTGGATGCCGACAGTCGAGCCCTGGCGGGGCGGTTTGATCACGTAGGGGAGGGGAAGCGACGGCTGCTGCCCGACCCGGATGATTTCCCAATCCGGCGTGACCACGACATGCTCGCGAAATTTCTCCTTGGAAGCAATCTTGTCGAAAGCGAGCTGGCTTTCGAGAACACCTTCGCCGGTGTAGGCAACGCCGCGATCCTCCAGAATCTGCTGCAGCTCGCCGTCCTCCCCGAAAGTGCCGTGGATGGCGTTGAAGGCGATCTCGGTGTCGTCACGCATCTCGAACTGCGCGTCGCGCACATCGATCTCCGTGATCTCCGCGCCTAACGAGCGCAGCGCCTTCGCCACGCCGGCGCCGGTGGCGAGGGAGACTGCGCGCTCCGACCCCGGACCTCCCATCAGGACGGCGATCTGTTTTCCAGCGAGCGCGATCATAAGTGAATCCCTTTCCGGGGAGGACGGGGTGTCACCCCGTCGACGGCCGGGAGTCTCCCGGCCGCCCGTCTGGAATCCGCGGGTGAGAACAGTCTCGCGAGGTTAAGACCACGCCACACGCCAGTGCCGGGGAGACTCCCCGGCACGACGGAGTAACACTCCGTCCTCCCCGGAAGCAGTCGCATGCCGCTCATCCCTCCTCCCCCACGATTTGCGCTTCGGTTTCCAATTCGATCCCGCGTTCGTCTGGATGCGAGCGATTCCGGGGAGGACGGGGTGTTACCCCGTCGACGGCCGGGAGTCTCCCGGCCGCCCGGCTGGAATCCACGGGTGAGAACAGTCGCGCGAGGTGAAGACCACCCCACGCGCCAGTGCCGGGGAGACTCCCCGGCACGACGGAGTGACACTCCGTCCTCCCCGGAAGCAGTCGCATGCCGCTCATCCCTCCTCCCCGACGATTTGCACTTCGGTTTCCAATTCGATCCCGCGCTCTTCCCGCGCTTTGGCCTGGATGCGAGCGATCAATTCCAAAACGTCGGTCGCGCTCGCGGCGCCATCGTTGACGATGAAGTTGCCGTGCACTTTGGAGACGCGGGCGTCGCCGACGCGCGTGTCTTTCAAGCCCAGCTCGTCCACCAGTTTTCCCGCCGGAGACGCCGCCGGGTTTTTGAAAATGCAGCCGGCACTCTTTGCGCTCGGCTGGGTCGTGCGCCGTTTCTCCTGCGATTCCTCCAAGCGTCTGACGATCTCCTCGTTAGGCGCCTTCTCTCCGCGGAAAACCGCGGAGACGGCAAAATTGTCGTCGAGCGCAGGAACGTGCCGATAGCGCACCTCGAGTTCGTCAGGCGTTTTCTCGTGCGCCTGGCCTTCGCGGTCGAGATAGCGCACCCGCACGACCTGATCGAAAGTCTGCCCGCCCATCGCGCCGGCGTTCATGCGCAAGCCGCCGCCGACTTCGCCCGGGATGCCTTCCATCCATTCGAACCCGCCGATCCCGGCCGCCTTTCCTGCGTAAGCCAGCTGTTTCAACTTCACCCCAACGCCAGCTGTGATTTCCAGCCCCGCGCCCTCGATTTTTTCAAAATCGCCGCCGCTCGGATGCACCACCACGCCGCGAATCCCACCGTCGCGCACGAGCAGATTCGAGCCGCGGCCGATCACAAAAAGCGGCAGATTCTCGCGCCGGCAAAAACGGATCAGCTCCGCGAAGGCCGCTTCGGTGCGCGGCTCGACCCAGAATTGCGCCGGGCCCCCGACCCGCAAAGTGGTGTGTTTCGCGAGCGGCTCGGCCAGCCGCACTTCGCCTTCCGCGCCCACGATTTCCTTGAGGCGTTCCGCGATGACGAGCTCGGCTGCGAGCTTGGCCAGTTGTTCGTGAATGTTGCCGGCGCCAAGGCTGAGAACGAGATCGCCTTCCGCCAGCATCTGGCCGAGATCGCCATGGAGACGGCCGAGCGTCGGCTGGTAGGCGACATTCGGGTGGCCGTGCCGGATGATCTCATCCGCGATCGTCTGTCCGCTGATCCCGTCGAGCGCGGCTTCGCTTGCCGGATAGACATCGGTCACGACCACCTGATCGGCGTCGTCGAAGGCGCAGCCGAATTCGCACCGGAGCGCTTTCGTGCGGGAATAACGATGCGGCTGAAACATCGTGAGGACACGCTTGCGCCCGGCCGATTTGGCGGTTGCGAGGGTGGCGCGAATCTCGGTCGGATGATGCGCGTAATCGTCGACGAGGAGAAAACGCTCGCTCTGATACTTGATCTCGAAACGGCGCCGGGCATGCCGAAAGTTGCCTAACGACTTTGCGATCTTGGCGAAGGGAATCCCAAGCTCGGTAGCGAGCGCGATCACGCCGAGCGCATTGCTCACATTATGTTTCCCGGGAACGTTAAGGGTGGCGTCGCCCAGCTTTTCATCGCCCTGCTGCACGCAAAAGGTCGCGGCGAAATCGTGCAGCTCGAGACCCGTGGCGCGATAGCGCGCGCCGGCACCGAAGCCGTAGGAAATCGCATTGCTCCGCGTCCCGCAGAGGCGGGCGGCGTGCGCGTCATCCGCGCAATAAAAAACCGTCCCGCTGGTTTGCGCGAGCAACTTGCCAAAAACCTTTTCGATCGCGGCCAGGTCCGCGTAGAAATCGAGATGCTCTTCCTCGACGTTGAGAATGAGCGCGTGCTCCGGATGGAAAAGCTGGAGCGTCCCGTCGCTCTCGTCTCCTTCCGCGACGAAATATTCGCCTAACGAATCCCAGTGGGCGTTGCTCCCGAGGATCGGGATTTCCGCGCCGACGTAATGCGAAGGATGGAGCTGTCCGCCGCGCAGGACGTGCGCCGCCATCGCCGCGGTCGTCGTCTTGCCATGCATCCCGGCGATGACGATCCCGCGTTTGCCGCGCATGATCGCGGCGAGCGCTTCCGCCCGGCGAATCGCCGGCACGCCGCGGACGCGCGCGTCGGCCAGGATCGGGTTGTCCTCTTTAATTGCGGAGGAGTAAATGATCAGCTCGGCGTCGGCCGCGTCCTCCGCCCGATGCGGCGAAAAGGCCCGCAGCCCGAGTTGCGCGAGCCGGTCGGTCTCGAGGGTGCGCGCTTTATCCGAGCCGCGCACGTCGTGCTCCAGCTCGAGAAGAAGCGCGGCGATCCCGCTCATCCCGCTCCCGGCCACGCCGATCAAATGGATGGCGTGCCGTTCCCGGGTGAGGAAGCGCTGGAGGTCGAGTTCAGGCGGCGACAGCATCATGTGGAGAACTGTACCTTTCCATCGTATCGACGACCAGATTGGCTGCGTTTTTCGGAGCGAGCGCGGCGGCCGCGGCTGCCATCGTGCGGAGCGTTTCTGGTTCGCTCAGTAAATGCTGAATCTTTTTTCCGAGCAGATCGTCGATCAACTCGGATTCCTTGAGGAGCAGCGCAGCGTTCGCCCTAACGAATATCTCGGCGTTGCGCGTCTGATGATCGTCCGCCGCGTAGGGGTAGGGAATGAGAACGGCGGGGAGCGCGAAAGCCGCCAGCTCGGCGAGGCTGGCCGCGCCCGAGCGGGCGATCGCGAAATCGGCCGCGCTATAGACTTCCTCCATCCGGCTATGAAAAACG
>JBBQHV010000127.1:0-5847 GCA_038324295.1 Chthoniobacterales bacterium | reverse complement strand
CCCATTCGGAAATCCCCGGGTCAAAGCGTGTTTACCGCTCTCCGAGGCTTATCGCAGTTAGCCACGTCCTTCATCGCCTATTGGCACCAAGGCATCCATTATGTGCTCTTTGTAGCTTGATCAATCTGTTCCGATCCCGCGACTGCGGGACCAGAGATCTTTATGATAACTGAAACTCTCCGCTGCAATCGACGGTCAGAGACCGCCGCTACAGCTTCATTAAGATTCAGACTCAGCTCTAAAAAGTTGTATTTACTACCCTGTATGTAGATTTCAAAGAACCAGCGGTGCTGCGCAGCTTCCGGGCGACAAAAAACTCAACTTCGGCGCCGACTTCGTGATTCACGTTTCCGTGTTTCGGAGGCCGGGACAAAATTGAGTTCCAATTTGCAGTCCCAAAATATGCGAGAACCAGCTTCCTCGGTCTTGCGACTGGTGAAGCCCCGTTTCCAGCGGGATGGCGAAATTAGCCCGGTCCCGCATTGCGTCAACCGAGAAACGGAAGATTTCTGGAAAAATTTGCAATACGGCAGCTTTCGCCCCCTTAAAAAAGAGCGCGGCGCCCCGCAAACCGTCCGTGAAATAGATTTTAGCGATGGCATGAGCGTCCGCATCATCTAGTTTGGCCCGATGAACCGTCTGAATGAGCGTGCCCCTAACGAACTGCGGCCCATCCGGTTCGAATGTGGGATCGCGCCGCACGCGAGCGGTTCAGTTTTGATCGCGATGGGCGATACGCGCGTCCTTTGCGGCGTGATGATCGAGGAAAATGTGCCTCGCTGGATGAAAGAACAACGCGTCCAAGGTGGCTGGTTGACGGCCGAATATTCGATGCTGCCGTATTCTACCCTGACCCGAAAGCCGCGCGATATCGCCAAGGGGCGCCTCGACGGGCGGAGCAGCGAGATTCAGCGTTTGATTGGGCGCTCGATGCGCGCCGCGGTTGACCTCGACAAGCTCGGGCCTCGGACAATTTGGGTCGATTGCGATGTGCTCCAAGCGGATGGCGGCACCCGGACGGCGGCGATCACGGGAGCAAGCCTGGCGTTGACCCTGGCCTGCCGTCGGCTGGTCGAGGAGAAAAAGCTGCCTGAGATCCCGATCAAGCAGTTGGTCGCCGCGGTCAGCGTGGGCGTGGTCGATGGCGTCGCGCTGCTCGATTTGAACTACGAGGAAGACAAAGCCGTCACGGTCGATCTGAACCTCGTTGCGACCGAGGACGGTGGCCTTGTCGAAGTGCAGGGCGCGGGCGAAGAAGCGACTTTTTCTCATGCAGAGCTTCTCGAAATGCTGTCGTTAGGCCAAACGGGCATCGCTGAATTAATCGCCGCGCAGCGCGCTTTACTCGAGCAACTCCCCAGCGCGAATTCCTGAGGGCCGCCCGGGGTTCGCCCACCGGGCGTAGAGATCATTAGACGAACCGAACCGGCAGCGTAGCGCTCGTCGGTCAAGTCGTTCATCGTTGCTGCGCGTGGAAGCGGCCGCGATCGTAGGAGAGCCGGCGTCGAGCCTCCCGTCAGCGGCCGAAGGTTTGTGGGCGATTCATGGTCCCTTGGCGCGCGCTAACGAGTTTCGGCGAGGCGCCGAAACAGCCGCCCGCATGCGTGCGCTCGCCGAAAGTTTCTGCGCCGGACTGCGACGAGTTTGAAAATCGAAATTTTCCGCCGGTCGATTTACTTGGAGCGACCCGGGACTAAATCGGTTGCCGCGGCTTGCGGGATGCTTTAGACCGAGGCTTCGCCCATGAAAAAAGCATTGATCACCGGCATCACCGGACAGGACGGCAGCTACCTCGCCGATCTCCTCCTTGAAAAAGGCTACGAAGTGCACGGGATCATCCGCCGCGCCAGCACCTTCAACACTTCGCGCATCGATCATCTCTACGCCGACCCGCACATCAACGGCGTGCGCCTTTTTTTGCACTACGGCGACCTGAGCGATTCGGTTAATCTGGTAAAGCTGATTTACAACCTGAAGCCGGAGGAGATTTACCATCTCGGGGCGCAGAGCCACGTGCGGGTGAGCTTCGACATTCCCGAATACACTTCCGATGTCACTGGCCTCGGCACCATCCGCATCCTCGAAGCGATTCGCGAAACGGGAATCCGCTCGCGTTTTTATCAGGCTTCGAGCAGCGAAATGTTTGGCAAAGTGCAGGAAGTGCCGCAGACCGAGACGACGCCGTTCTGGCCGCGCAGTCCCTACGGTGTGGCCAAAGTTTTTGCCTATTGGGCGACGGTCAATTACCGCGAAAGTTACGGCCTCTGCGCGAGCAACGGCATCCTCTTCAACCACGAGAGCCCGCGCCGCGGAGAGACCTTCGTCACCCGCAAAATCACCCGCGCCGTCGCGGCGATCAAGCACGGTCTCCAGAACGAACTGTTCCTCGGCAACCTCGACGCGAAGCGCGATTGGGGCTACGCGCCCGAGTATGTCGAAGGCATGTGGCGCATCCTCCAACACGAGGAAGGCGACGACTTCGTTCTCGCGACGAACGAGACCCACACGATTCGCGAATTTCTCGAGATCGCCTTCGGTCGCGCCGATCTCGATTGGAAGAAGTACGTGAAACACGACGAGCGCTACGAGCGTCCGGCCGAAGTGGACCTGCTCATCGGCGACGCCGCGAAAGCGAAACGGGTTTTGGATTGGGAACCGAAAGTCCGCTTCCGCGAGCTGGTCGAGATCATGGTTGACGCCGACCTGAAGTTGCTCGGACGCCCCATGGCGCAAAAGCATCTCGGGCAAATGCCGTAGACCCTTTAGGGTTTGTGGGTAGCCAGGAAGTTCTGGAACCGCGGATCTTTCCGTAACGGATCCCACCTCGGATCGAGCCGAAAGGAGTTCACGTAAAGCGCGAATGGCTGCGCGAGAGCCTCCTGGAGCTTGTGCCAGGCCAGATCCGGCTCGCCCGCCCAGGCATAGGTCTCAGCCAAACCGAGGGGAAAGCGTCTCTCGGGTGGCATCGTCTTTTCCAGCTCAATCCCGTGAGCTGCTTCTGCCATCGCAGCCTCTTTCCAGCCGAGCACCGCATAAATATAAGCCACCGAGAAATGATTGATCGCCGACTTCGGGTTGTCCTTTAAGTCCACTTCGAAACGCCACCGGGCGGAATCGAAACAAGCCCGCGCCCGCTCCCGATTCCCAGCCCAAAGCTGCAGAAGTCCCTCGTTATAAAGTTTTGAAACAGGAGCTCCAAATCCGCCGCTGCCAATTTCAGGAATCGCCCCCGAAGAAGCCTCCAGACGTTTCAGCGCTTCGGGAAAATTCCGCTCCCAGGCAGCGTAGCCGCAATAAGCCGAAGTCACTCTGCCATCGGGATCCTGCCCGGCCGGGATTTTAACCAAGACGGCCTTGCCACTCGCGATCTCTCCGGTCCAGTAAACTTCGGCGCGGGCTCGGAGGACGCGAAAGTAAACGGAGTCAGGGGCGAGTTCCAAAGCGTGATTCAGAGCCGACCGCTCCTCCGCTAACTTGCCCTGTCGTTCGAGAAGGACGCCGTAATTATAGAAGATTTTCGGCTCGCGCGGTCCCAACTCCGCCGCCCGTTTGTAGGTTGCCGCAGCGTCCTTGTCCCAGCCCCAAGTGCTCTGAATGATGGCCGCCGACATGGCGAGCGAAGCATCGTTAGGCAGGAGTCGCAAAGCCGCTTCGATTTCTTTACGGGAGGTGAGGGGATCGTCAGATTTTTGCCCCCAAAGGGCGCGGGATAAATGCGCCTCGGCAGAATTAGGATCGATCCGTAATGCTTCTTCCGCGTTCATGCGGGCATCCGCGAGGAGTGCCCTGTTTGAAGGCTCGAAGTAGATGGAAAGCAGTATTTGCATGTAACTCAGGCGGGCGCGGGCGAGCACAAATCGCGGATCGAGCGCGACCGCTTGCTTATAAAAGCTCTCGGCATCCAGGTAGTTCTTCTTGGAGACCTCAGGTCGCAGCTGAGCTTCACGGCCCCGCAGATAGGCCACGTAAGCTTCCGGATTGTCTGCCGGCTTCGATTCCACCCGCGCCTTTTCTTGCGGACTGAGCGTGGCCTGCAACGCTTTCGCGATTTCGGAAGCGAGCTCGCCTTGCAGGGTCATCGAATCCGCCAGCGTCCGATCGTAGTGCTCCGCCCAAATGTGTTGATCGGTGGCGGTATCGATCAACTGCACATTCACGAGCACCCGATCGTGAACCCGGCGCACACTCCCCTCGAGCACGTTGGCCACGCCGAGTTCTTGGCCGATCTGCTTCAAATTGCGCGCGGCTTTGTCGCGATAGGACATTACTGAAGTGCGTGAGATAACCTTCAGATCTTTGATCTTCGCCAGGCTGGTGAGGAGGTCGTCCTGGATGCCGTCAGCAAAAACACCATCCGCTTTGTCGTCGGAAAAATTTTCCAAAGGCAGGACCGCGATGCTCTTAGCGGCCGTCGCTTCCGCGGTCACTTGCTTTTTCGGTCGAGGCGAGGAGAACCAAAGCGACGCGCCGAATCCGAGAGCGACCAATCCCGCCAGTGCGGCCGCGAGCGCAAAACGGCGTTGTCGTGAACGCCGAGTTCCTTGCCGGAATTTTTCCGGGATGGCGGGGTTGCCGGCATCCTCGCGGTAAAGATTTACAATGGGCAGCCGGACGCCGTGCTTCACCTCCACTTCGCCGAGATCGTGCAGGAAGGGTTGCCATTCGCGGAATTGCGCAAGGTCGTCGGCGACTCGCTTCGAGAGCAGAATGTGGCCAGCGTCGCCGCAATCCATTACGCGTTGGGCGATGTTCATGCCCGCGCCGGCGATATTTGCCCGCTGATTCACGTCGGTGATTTCGTTGACGGGTCCGCTGTGCACGCCCATGCGCACCTGCACCTGCGGATGTGACCGCAAGGCGCGCGCGATTTCCAAAGCGCATGCGGCTGGTGCTTCGGGATGATTGCGAAAGACCAGCGCCATCCCGTCGCCGGTGGCCAGACGAAGCAGCTCGTTGGCGGACTCGGCGGCTCGGACCTGCTCAGTTTGCAGAACGATTTGGTTAAGCGTTTGGATCGCTTCGCTCTGCTCATTAATGAGCAGTTTCGAATAACCCACCACATCGATGAACAAAATGTGCGCGATCTCGAGGTGGAGGTTGGCTTGAATATCAGACATGCGTTCTGGGCGCCGGAATCCAGCGAGACGTAGGCGGGCGCGGGCCGGGCGTCGAATAAAAACTATCGCAGCGGCAGTGGCAGGCGGGGCACGCTTGCCTAACGAATCGCCTGAAACGGTTCGGCCGCGTCGACGATACGCGTCGCCGCTGGCGCGAGAGCAGGCACGAGAGCTTCCATACTTCATACCCCCCGCGCGGAAGCTTGCCAGGACGGCCAGCACTTTGGTAGCGTTGACAGCATGAAAGCGCTTCCCGGCACCCTCCAAGGTGGGGGCGCGCCTTTCGCCACCACGCGTTGGAGCGTGGTCGCTGCGTGTCAGGATGACGAGGTCGCCGAACGCATCGAGACGCAAGCCGCCATCGCGCAACTCTGCCGCGACTATTGGCCGCCGCTTTACAGTTTCGTTAGGCGTCGCGGCTATACCCCGGCGGATGCGCAGGACTTGGTCCAGGGTTTTTTCAGCCATGTTCTCCGCAAAAAAATCTACTGCAAGACCGAGAGCGCGCGCGGTAAGTTTCGGTCGTTCCTGCTCGCGTCGTTGAAGAATTACCTCGCCGACGCCTGGGAAAAAGAGCGGACCGCGAAACGGGGTGGCGACCGGGAAATCGTGCTTCTGAATGACGAACTGCACGCCGTCGAACAACTGCACGCCAGCGAGATCGCGACGCTGGATGAGGAGCAACTCTACGAGCAACGCTGGGCCGTGGCGCTGGTCTCGCGCGCGCTGG
>JBBQHV010000126.1:0-5857 GCA_038324295.1 Chthoniobacterales bacterium | reverse complement strand
AGCGCTGCTACGCGCTCTCCGGCGTTTACGACATGCGCGATTCGATGGACGGGATGTACGACGACAAGTTCTACTTCAATAATCCGGTCGACTATATGGCCAATCAGAATGATCCCTGGTTTCTCCATCAGCTGGCAAATTGCGACATCCACCTCGCGACCGGCTGTGGCCCATGGGAAGTCAGCGGGCCGACCTACCGCATGTCCGAGGTGCTCAGAAATCGCGGGATAGCTCATCATCTGGACGACTGGGGCCCGAAAGGCGGCCACGAATGGCCCTACTGGCATCACCAGATGTGGGAGTACGTGGGCGCGCACTTCTAGAGCGACTGCCAGAAATGATGTCCGGCTGTGCGGGCAAGTTGTAGCCGGGGGCGTTGACCCCGGCTGGTCTGGCGCGCAACCAACTCTCACGCAGCCGGGGTCAGCGCCCCCGGCTACAACTTCGCCAATCGGAAACTTCTTTTGGCAGTTGCTCTAGGAACCAATCGGCTCGCCTCAGGAGATCAGGGACTTCAGATCGCCGGATCCCCGGTTATTCTCAGATAGCCTATGAGTCTTGATACGCAGACGAAACTCGCGATCTATCGGCATTTCGCCGAGACCGGGCAAAGGCCTTCGCGATTTGCGAAGGCTCGTCGGCTCCCCAGAAGTGGGAGTCCGGGTCCAGCCAAGGAATTTCGCGCGTTCTCGGCAGCCTACTTCACGCCGTTCGCCGGATTCCAGGATCCTTGCAGCTTGCGCACATAGAGGATCTGCCCGGTGTGATAGGCGTTGTGCGTGCAGATGTGGGTAATGGTCGGCGCCGCCTTGGCCAGCTTTTCCTCCGGCATTTTCTCGACTTCGGCTTCCAGGCCTTTCATGACGCGATCGAGCCGCTGCACGATGTCGTCCCAATGCGCCGCGTCGAAGTCATTAAAAGTCTCGTCGTTGTTACTGGGATTAGTGCGCGTTTCTCCGCGCAAACCCGCGAGCGCATTCTCATTCCAGAAGACGAGATGATAAGCCAGCATCCCGACTGAGTGGTTGGCATTGGGGTCGAGCTTGCCCTGCGCGTTCTTCGGCACCCATTTCGCCTGCTCGGCCGTGAGCCCGGCGACCGCGGTCTTCATCGGGGTGAACCACTCCGCCGTATCATGAGTGCTATGAAGCTCCGACAAGAGGAGCGAACGGAGCGTCACCGGGACCGGCGAGGGCGACGGCGCGGCCGGCGTTTGCGCGGCAGAGCTGATGAGGCTTCCCGCGACGAGCGCGAGGAGGCTGGGAATAATGGATAAACGCATGCGTGAGACCGTATCCGCCCACGGCTCGACTGACACGCAAAATGCGAATGCCGGGAGGGACAAGAATCCGACTATTACGGACACTTCGAATACGGCTCGGTGCGGCGGATAACCGTCATTGATTCGGAGAGAAGGGCATGGCCCGGATCGACGCCGACTTGATAGCGACCCCCGGGGTGAGCAGATAAAAGTTCAGCAATGCCTCAGGCGAGCCTGCGAAACACATCACTGATAGTCGAATCGAGCGCCGACAGCTTGAATGGCTTGATGAGCGCTGTCGCGTTCACCCGCTTGAAGAAGAACTCGATAGCCGGATGGTTTCGATGCCCGGTAAAAAAAATAAAGCGCTGCGCAGCGGCCGGCCGTATCCGCGTGACCGCCCAGTAAAACAGCTCGCCCCCGCTCCGCGGCATCATCATGTCGCAAATGATAAGATCGAAGACGTCCTTCTTGATCTCGTGCAGGCCCTCGACCCCGCTCGGGACCGAGGTTACCTGAAAACCGCGGAAGACCAGGTGATCGATGAGAACCTCCCGGAAATCAGCCCGGTCCTCAAGAAGCAAGACCCGCTGGGCCGACCCGGCCGCGGCGCCCGGAAGAGCGTCAATCGAGGGAACATCGTGCGAGTAGACGTCAATCTCGAGAGTGACGACCTTTGCGGGATCGGAATAGGAATTTGCCGGTTGTCGACGCATATCCGCAAGCTAATGAGCAGAAGAGGTGCCCTTGGCCCTCCGAGGTCGGTGCTCGTTCAAAAAAATCGAGGCAAGGCGGACCTGGCTGTCGATCCTCGCTTCGCGCCAACCCTGAGCGAGGACGCTTCCGGACTTTTCTGCTCGCCTCGCTCAAAAACTTTATCCGCGATGCGCGCGATCGCGAGTCTCCGCCTTCTCATTTTCAACCCCCGCACTCTCGCCGCCCTGACCGTGCGCGGAACGGCCACGCTCGCTGGCTCGCTGGAAACGGCAGTTGATAATCTGAACATCATCTCACCGAGCGATAGCTTTACCCTTATGACTGCCCGGCCAGATCAGTGGCCAATTTTCCAATGTCGTCAGCTGAGGACGCGTTGGCACCTATATCGGCTTCACTGCTGACAATACCCGGAGAGGCGACCCCATCGGGAGCTTCCTCGTGACTTACGATAACACGGCCCTGGTCTTGAGTGACTTTCAGCCAGCGAGCATTCATCGGGAAGCGCGTCTCCGCAACCGAAGACGCGCAGAAGCTGGCTGGATAAGAGATCGTCTCCCGATCGCGTCGAGAAGTAACCTCTCGGCGCGCGCAAGACTTTGAAAAACTCCGCGCGCTGGCGAAGGTGGATGCGTGTCGGCTCCGCCTTTGACGCTGGATGAGTTGCGTCGCTTCGCCGTGGCGCGGTCGCTCTTTGCCCCGACAACGTTAGGACGGGCGCTGGCGCGCATGAGGTTTGTGCAGGCCGATCCGATCCGGGCGCCGGCCCGGGCGCAGGATTTGATTTTGCGCCCTCGAGTGAAGGGTTATCGAGCGGGCGACCTGGAACGGCGCTACGAGTCGTCACGCCTGGAGGAGGACTTCTTCGTTAACTACGGCTATGTCACCGGGGCGCTGCAGGCTTTGATGCATCCGCGGTCAGACCTGAAGGCGCCGGCGGTAGGGAACGCGCCCTGGTCGGCAGCCGAGCGGAAACAGGCTCAGGCACTCTTGGATTTTGTGGCCGCGCGGAAGACGGTTCATCCGCGCGAAGTGGAGGAGCATTTCGCGCAGGGAAGAGTGCGGAACTATTGGGGCGGTTCGTCGCATGCGACCACGCAAATGCTCGACGCGTTGCATTACCGCGGGCTTCTGAGGGTGGCGCGGCGTGAGAAAGGCATCCGGGTTTACCGGACGCAGCGGCATGGGCCGGCGCCGCTCGATGAAAGAGAGCGCCAGACGCGGCTCGATGCGCTGGTGGACGTCGTCGTGAACATTTATGCGCCGCTCCCGGGCCCGAGTCTGTCTTACTATCTGCGCCGGTTGCGCTCTGCCGCGCCGCAATGGGCGGGAGACATCACCGGAGCGCTGCGGCGGGGCCGGGAGCGCCTGGCGCAGGCCCGGGTCGAGGGGGTGGACTGGTATTGGCCTAACGAAGATAGCCCGCGAAAAGCGCGGACGCCCGAGACGGTGCGATTGCTCGCGCCGTTCGATCCGGTCGTGCACGACCGGACGCGCTTCGAGCTGTTGTGGGGCTGGGTTTATCGGTTCGAGGCCTATACGCCGGCGCCGAAACGCAAGCTCGGTTACTACGCGCTTCCGCTGCTTTGGCGCGATCGAGTGATCGGCTGGGGCAATCTTGCGGTGAAGAACGGCGCCCTCACGAGGGAGCTGGGCTATCTGGCCGGGAAGCCGCCGCGTGAGCGTGCTTTCCAGCGCGAGCTGGCAGCGGAGTTGGAACGGATGCGCGACTTCCTTGGAGCAGATACTCTGCGCCTCTCCTGAATTTTCCTCAAACTATTCCGCGCCAGACTGCGATTGTAGCGTGCGCTGTCTCAGCGCACCAACCCATAGCGTGGATTGTCCGCTGAGGACAGCGGACGCTACAACACGCCCTGACCGTCACGGTGGAACCTGGACGCGACGGCTCGGATCCGGGCAGACACGGGTTGCTCGTGGGGACCGCTGCAGGCGCGAGGCCACGCTACGAGCGCCATGGTGGCGCCGCGTCCCGGGGACCTATCGATCGATCCGCTTCTCGTAGACGGCTTGAGTCTTGATCTGCGAGTAACCCAGAGCCGGATAAAAGATATGGCTCTCGGTCCGTTTCATGTTGCTGCGCACGACCACCGCTTCCGCGCCGATGCTTTTTGCCCAGCGTTCCACTTCCGCGATCAATCTTTTCCCGATCCCGCCGCGCCGGGCTCTCGCCGAGACCACCAATCCAAGAATCTCCACCCGAAATCCCGCTTCGATGATGCAGACGCGATGAGCTTGGATAAATCCGACCGGGTGGTCTGTCGCCGTTACAGCCACAAGCAGCAAATCGGAGTTGCCAATTCTCGCGATGCGCGCGCGGATCGTCTCCGTCTCGCTCGGGTAACCCAGTTCTGCCGCGAGTTCGGCAACCGCAGCGGCATCCGCTTCCATCGCCGGCCGGATATTCAAGACACGCGCTCAACCTCATTCATCCCTCAAGATGTCGGCGCGACGTTGCCAAATCAATGCTCACCCGTGCCGAGGACCAACCGCTGTCCGAAGTCAGAGCGCAGTAGCTTTGGTCGCTAGGCGAAGACAAGCAACGAGCCGCCGTAAAGTGCGAAGCCGACGACGAGCGCGATCATGCAGTAGCCCATGATGTCCTTGATCCCGAGGCCGGCGATGGCGAGCACAGGGAGCGCCCAGAAAGGCTGAATCATGTTGGCCGTTTGCTCGCCCATCGCGGTCGCCATCGCCGTGATGGCGGGATCGACGCCGAGCTTCACTGCAGCCGGGATCATGAACGGCCCCTGCACCGCCCAGTGCCCGCCGCCCGAGGGCACGAAGAGGGTGATGAGGTTAGACGAGACAAAGGTCCAGAAGGGCAGGGTCTGATGAGTCGAAAAAGAGAGGAAGAATTTCGCGATGACGGCGGCAAGACCGGTGCCGGTCATGATTCCCATGATCCCACCGTAGAGCGGGAATTGGAGCAGGATCGGGCCGACCGTTCTGGCGGCTGAGTTAAAGGCGCGAACGTAACGGATGGGCCGGGCGTGAAAGATGAGGCCGAGCGTGAGCGCGATGAAAATCATCCCATTGATGTCGAGCGTAAAGCCGCGCGTCCGCACGATGGTCCATTCGTAATAGAGCGCCATCGCGACGAGCAGCGCGGTCACGACCCAGGCGTTCTCCATCCGGCTGGCAAAGGTATTCTCGTTAGGCGATGGCTCCGGTTTCTCGTCGGCGATCACGAGCGCGTCGGGATCGACCCGCTTCTGCTCGGCCGCCGGCGGCGCGATCATTATCAGGAGCAACGGGATCAAGACGATCAGGAGAACGGTTGGGATAAGATTATAAGCGGCGAAGATCGTTTCATTCAGCCCCGCGATCTTCCCGGTTTCCTTTTCGATGATATTGAGCGCGCTACCCGGCGTGGCGGAGGCGAGCGCGATCGAGCTGGAAAGGCCCGAGGCCCAAACCATGAAGCCCATGTAGGCGGCGGCGACGAGCAGACCGAAATCGGTTTCGCGCACGCGCTTGGCCACTTCGCGCGCAAGGATCGCGCCGATCACCAAACCGAATCCCCAATTCAGCCATGAACCCAAAGCGCTCACGAGAAAGACCGTCACGGCCGCGCCGGCCTGCTGGGTGGGGAAAGAGGCGACCCTGTGCAGCAATCGCTTGACCAATGGCGCGTCGGCCAGCGCCACACCGGTGGCGAGGATAAGCGCCATCTGCATCGCAAAGGCGAGAATCGCCCAGATGCCGTCATACCACACCGTCACGATCTTGCCCGGAGCAGAAGGAGTGAAAAACAAAGCGCCGGCCGCGGTGATAAAAGTCAGGAGCAAGGCGTAGAGATACGGGTCGGGGATATAGCGTTCCGCGTAGCGCACGCAGACTCGAGTGATGGCGCGAAGCATT
>JBBQHV010000125.1:0-5880 GCA_038324295.1 Chthoniobacterales bacterium | reverse complement strand
GTCGGGGAACAGGCACGCGAGCTTTTCGCCGACGCCCAGAAATTGCTCGAGCGCATCGTGGCGGAGGGCCTTCTCACCGCGCGGGGCGTTTTCGGGTTCTGGCCCGCGAACTCGTTAGGCGACGACGTCGAAGTTTATCGCGATGAAGCCCGCAGCGAGGTGATTGCGACCTTTCATTTCCTCCGCCAGCAAATGCAAAAACCGGCCGGTCAGATGAACTATTGTCTGGCGGATTTCGTCGCGCCGAAAGATTCCGGCAAAATCGATTATCTCGGCGGATTTGCGGTCACCGGCGGAATCGGCGCGGATGAGCTGGCGAAACAGTTCCAGGCCGACCATGACGATTACAACGCCATTCTGACCAAGGCGCTGGCCGATCGACTGGCCGAGTCCTTCGCGGAATACCTCCATCGCGAGGCGCGAATCGCCTGGGGTTTCGGCGCGGAGGAAAAGCTCTCTCGCGAGGATTTGATCCGGGAACGCTATCGCGGCATTCGGCCGGCGGCCGGCTATCCGGCTTCGCCCGACCACGTCGAGAAGCGAGCCCTCTTCGATCTGCTCGCGGCGGAAGCGAACACAGGGATTCAACTCACGGAATCGTTTGCGATGCATCCGGGCGCGAGTGTGAGCGGACTTTATTTTTCACATCCGGACGCGCGCTATTTCGGGGTGGGAAAAATCGAGCGGGACCAGGCGGCCAATTACGCGGAACGCAAAGGCGAGTCGTTAGGCGAGATCGAGAAGTGGCTCGCGCCGAATTTGAACTACGAGCCGCAGCCGTTGCCGTTGTAGCCGGGGGCGTTGACCCCGGCGGGGGAAAAACCAGGCCAGCGCTAGACCGGCCGGGGTCAACGCCCCCGGCTACAACAGCCCCCGGCGACAACAGCCTAATGCGTCCCGCGGGCCGCGAGGGTTTGCTGCGCGCGCAGCAGATCGTGCAGGGTGATGATGCCGGCTGGTTTGTCCCCCGCCTCGAGGACGGCAAACCCGCCGGGCGTTTCGATGAGCAAACGCGACACTTCGCTGATCGTGAAGCTGCGCCGGCAGGTCGCCACTTTCTCCAGAACGGGCGGCCGGTTTTCCGCGATCGCACGCATCGCCTCCTCACGCGCGAGCGCGCCGATGAGTTTTTCGTTTTCCACCACGGGGAATCGCTTGAACTGATTCTTCTCCAGGACGACCCGCACGTTTTCGAGCGAGAGGTCGTCGATCACGACCGGCCGAAAATTCGCGATCGCCGAAATCGGATACGCCTGCCAGCTGCGCAGGTCGCGCGGCGGGATGACGTGCACAAGGACGTTGCCATCCTGAGTGAGAATTTCGTCGTAGAAATTTTCTTTGCTGAGGGCTCGGGAGATCGCTTCGCTGACGAGCGCACCGAGCATGAGCGCGGGGACGAGAGTGAACTGGTGAGTCATTTCGAAAACAATCAGGATGGAAGTGAACGGCGCCCGCACGGCGGCGCTCAGACAACTGCTCATCCCGATGACGGCGAGGAGAATTTTGTCGTCGCCGGTGAGGGGTGCGGCAAAGCCGACGAGACCGCCGAAGCTGGCGCCGGCAGTCGCGCCGAGGACGAGGAGCGGCGAAAAAATGCCGCCGCAACCGCCCCAGCCATAGCAGGCGACGGTGGAAATCCATTTCGCGAGCAAGAGCACGACGATGACGGCCCAGGGGAGCTGGTTGTGCAGAAGGGCGGTGAGATCGTCGTAGCCGAGACCGAAGACGCCGAGGTGGCCCGACCAGAGAAAGACCGAGACACCCAGCACCCAGACGGTGAGGCCGCCAAGGAGCGGATGCATCCAGCGCGGCAGACCGCGCCACTGCTTGGAAAACTCGCGCAGCGCCATGGTGGCGCGTTGGAAAGCGATGCCGACGAGCGAGGCGATGGCGGA
Organism: Chthoniobacterales bacterium; assembly: GCA_038324295.1. Classification (GTDB taxonomy): domain Bacteria; phylum Verrucomicrobiota; class Verrucomicrobiia; order Chthoniobacterales; family UBA10450; genus Palsa-1392. The sequence continues at coordinate 3,985 of JBBQHV010000125.1, read as the reverse complement.
GGCGAAGGGCACGCAAAGGTAAATCCACCAGGAAGTGATCTCGATCTGCGGAAGCACGAAGGCCGGGTTTTTGCCGATGATGGCATGGACGGTGAAAGCCCCGAGGACCGAGGCGAGGATGACGCTGCCGACCAGAGGGCTGTTCAGGTCCTGGACGATTTCCTCGAGGACGAAGGTGATGGCGGCGAGCGGCGTGTTGAAGGCCGCGGCCAACCCCGCTGCCGCGCCCGCCGCGGCGGGGCGACGCCGCCGTTGTTTGGGAATCCCAAGCCCGCTGCTCAGCTGGGAAGCGAGACCGCCGGCGATGTGCACCGAGGGGCCTTCGCGACCGAGGCTCATCCCGCCGCCCACGTGGAGCAGACCGGCGGCGAACTTGACGAAAACCGTCTTGAGCTGGACGAATCCGAAATCCTGCCAGAAGGCAAACTTCAACTGCGGGATGCCGCTCCCGGCGGCGTTCCGATCGACCCGCTCCATGAGAAAGCCGCCGCCTAACGAGCAGCCGACGACGACGAGAAAGGTCCCGCCGAGGAAAATGGCGAGGCCTTGATGGGAAAGAGCGACAAACGTCTCGAGGTAAATCCAGTTGATCCCGAGCGAGAAGCCGACCGCGGCGAGACCGCCGGCCAGCCCGTAGATTCCCGTGAGGAGAATTGACCGGCTCGATTCTGGAAGACGCTGAAATTGCCGGGCAATGAGTGACACGGGTTGCTGCCACTAAAGCCGGGGATTGGAATTTGGCACGGAGTTTTCGGTCGTCTGGAGGGACGAGCTCCTGCGAGTCCGAGACGGGAAGCGCGGCGGCTTCTTGCGAGGCGCGCCTCCCGCTGAATTCGCCCGCGCTGTTCCGCCCTAACGAGTCGCCAGCTTCTGAAAGCGCGCATCCGCACGCAGCGGATCCCACTCCGGCTCGATCCGCAGAAGCGCGGGCGTGAGACCGTTTGGGAGCCGGACGAGCCGGCTGAGTTCTTCGAGCGCGAGATCGATCTCGCCCACCTGCACGTAGATGAGCGCGAGCGTGGCCGCGATGACCGGTCCGTCGTAGGCGTCCCTCTCGATCGGCAAGGAAGCGACCGCCGCCCGGCCGTGGCGGAGCGCGTCCTCTTTGCGGCCGAGCATGGCTTCGATCAATCCGAGCATCGCGTGCGCCTTCGTGTCGTCGGCCGCGTCTGAGATTCGCGGTTTCACCGTCTCCCGAGCCAACTCGAAAGCGCGCTCGGCCGCCTCCGCCTCTCCCCGCCCCAGCGCGATCAATCCCTCAAACCAACTCCGCGGAAAAGCGAACCCATCAATCGCCGCCGCCCCGCCGACCAGTCCGGCGTCGTTGTACTCGAGGCGCTGCCTGCTCCGGAGGGAACGCTCCGCCGCGTCGTAGTCGCGCTCCATCAGATGGAGGCGCAGCGCCATGATCGAGACCGCTCCGCCCGGATCGAACTCGCGCGGAACCGCCTGAATGGCCGCTCGCATCGGCGCGCTGTCGCCGTTCTCTCTCAAGTCGATTGTCGCCTCGGCCAGCCGGAAGAGATGCGCGTCCGGCTTGATCACCAATCCTTCCGCAAAAGTGCGCTGCGCCTCGTCGTAGCGGGAGAGGCACAAATAGGTTTCGCCGAGATTCCAGAGGACGGCGGCGTTGTGCGGATCGAGCTGGCGCGCCCGTTCGAAGTTGGCCACAGCGTCGTTCCATTTGCCCTCGCGACGGTCGAGTGAAGCGAGCGCGTCCCACACTTCGGCGTCGTTAGGCGTGGCGCGGGCGGCGAGGGCCAGCTCGCGCCGGGCCCGCTCGTAATCGCGATAGCCGTAGTAATAATGGTAGGCGAGGGCGAGATGCGCTTCGCCCAGTTCCGGGCGCAGGCGCAGGGCCCGATTCACGGTCGCCCGGGCAAGGGCAAGGCGCTCCAGCGTTCGATCGAAGCCAAACCAGTAGAACTCACTGTGAAAGCGGGAAGCGAGGCTGTAGGCCGGCGCAAAATCGGGATCGCGCGCGATCGCCTGATCGAGGAGCGCGAGCGCCTTCTCGCCGTTCTCGCGCGGGTCCCCTGCCCCGCTCCAGCGGAACAAATCCCGCGCCCGCAGATAAAGATCGTAGGCGTCGAGATGCGAAGTGGGATGGACCTGCAGGCTGGCTCGTTCGCGCGCGGAAAGATTCGCCTGCAGGGCGGTCGCGATGCGCTCGGCCAATTCGCTTTGCAGCGCGAAAAGATCGGTCATCTCGCGGTTGAAACTCTCGGTCCAGACCGGTGTGTCGGTCGCGGCGTTGATCAACTGCACGTTTACGCGCACACGGTTGCCCGAGCGCCGCACCGTCCCTTCGAGGATGTGCGCGACGCCGAGCGCCTGCCCGATCTCGCGCAGGTTGCGATTGCTCCCGCGGAATTGCCGCACCGAGGTGCGGCTGATGACCTTGAGATCGGCGACCTTGGCCAGGCTGGAAAGAATGTCGTCTTGAATTCCGTCCGCCAGATAGGTGTTCTGTTGATCGTCGCTCAGATTCTCGAAAGGCAGCACCGCGATGCTCTTTTCAGGGATCTCGGCCACGGCCGAAGTCAGCGCTGCGGGTGCGGGCGGCAGGCCTTCCGTGCGCACGATTCCTTTCGAGGTAATATCGAAAACCCACGCGAGCAGCATGGCGACGGGAAACCCGGCCACCAGGAGCACGACCGAGAGCTGGACGGTCCAGTTCGGAAAGAAGAACGGGAAAACCTGAGTGGCGACCTGCGCGAGGAGCCATGCCGCCACCGTGTAGGTGACAGCCACTCGATAGACCCGGCGCCGTTTCAGCTCGGCGAAAAATCCGCGCATCTGGGGAGATTAGCGAGCCGCCGGAAGTTGCAAAGCGTGCAGTCGTTAGGCGCTGTGAATGCTTCGCTCTGCGAAGCATGAGGATGGCGTCCTTTTCTCCCGCCGGAACTGCAGACCCGCGTTTCGCAGAGCGCCGTAACGGATGCGAAGCAACGGCCGGGCTTCCAACGTCTACAGGACCGAATTCGGATCGACGCTCGTGATGAGCATCGTGCCGGCTTCGTCCGGAGTGAGCGCCTCTTCCGCTTCCTCGGCGGAGACGGGCTCGGGCCAGACGACGTTCCAGGCAAGGTGAAGCTTTTCCAGACTCCAGATGGTGTAGCGGGTGAGATCGAACTCCCACCATTTCAAGCCGTGCGCGGCGCAGCGCGGTTTGGCGTGATGGTTGTTGTGATAACCTTCGCCGAGCGCGCCGAGACCGACCCAGAAGTTGTTTTTGCTTTCGTCGGACGTCTCGAAACTGCGGTAACCGAACTGCTTCATGTGGCAGATCGAGTTCACTGCCCAGGTGCAATTATAGATGAGGAGCATCGGGACGTAGAGGCACCAGAGCATGCCGCTGAGGCCGAGGGTCGCGAAAAGCAGAGCAGCGACGGCGAGGTGCGGAAGGACGTAGAGAGCCGAGTTTTCCCAAAGTTTGCAGTACCAGATTTTGCGCACATCGGCGGCGTAACGGAGGGAGCGTTCGCGGAAGGATTTCGGCTTGCGAATGAGCCACATCATGTGCGCATAGGGGAAGCCGTGCCGCGGACTGTGGATGTCCTCTTCGGTATCCGATTTGAGATGGTGATAACGATGATCGCCCACCCAGGTCACCGGGTCGCCGGAGAGACCGACGGCCGATCCGCTGGCAAAGATAAACTTGAGCCAGCCGGGCATTTCAAACCCGCGATGCGTCAGGTAGCGATGGAGGTAGAGCGTGGTCCCGAGCCCGATCCAGAGGTAGATCGCGAGCATGATCGGCAGGTAGCTTAGATGGAAACGAGTCCAAAGCGCCGCGACTCCGAGGAGTTGAAGCAGAACGAGGATCGAGAAAATGGCGATATTGAACTTTTCGTTTTTAAACATAACCGAGAGAGGCTGAAGCAGAATGCTGGCCGCGGGGAACGAGAGGTCGCACTGTGCGCCGGAATTCTTTTAGCGGCAAGCGCTTTCTCACCTTGTGGCTTTGTCTCTTGATACGCTG
>JBBQHV010000124.1:0-5890 GCA_038324295.1 Chthoniobacterales bacterium | reverse complement strand
AGCGCAGCCGCGCCCGCCATGAGGAGGAGCGCTTCATCTTCGAAGCTGATCTCGATCCCGTAGGCGCGGAAGGCGCGCTCGTACTGGCGCAGGATGCTGCCCTCGGAAAACTTCATGATCTTGTAGAGATCGTCCGCGCTCAATTCCTCGCAGACCACCCGCACCGGGAGGCGGCCGATGAATTCCGGCTCGAAGCCGTACTCGACAAAATCACCGGTCGTGACGTGTTTAAAGACGTCGTTATCCAACACCTTGAGCGGTTTGTTTTGAAAACCGATCTGCCCTTGCGCGATGCGACGCGACACCTGGGCCTTGAGCCGCTCGAAGGCGCCGCTCACGACAAATAAAATGTGGCGCGTGCTGATCGTTTCCTTCTTGGTTTTGCCGCGGCGCTGAAACTCGAACGCCGCCTGGAGCTGCCCCTGCAAATCGTTCGCGCTTCGCAGCGGCACCTCCGTTTCCTCCATTAACTTGAGGAGCGTCGTCTGGACACCGCGGCCGCTCACGTCGCGGCCGCCGCCGAGATTGCTGGCCGACGCGATCTTGTCGATCTCGTCGATGTAGATGATCCCAAACTGCGCCCGGGCCACGTCGCCGTCCGCTTTCTGGACCAGCTCCCTCACGAGATCTTCCACGTCGCCGCCGACGTAGCCGGTTTCGCTAAACTTGGTCGCGTCGGCTTTCACGAAAGGCACTTTGATCAGCTCCGCGATGTGCTTGATCAGATAAGTTTTCCCGACGCCGGTGGGGCCGACGAGGATGACGTTCTGCTTCGCGTATTCGGTTTCCTCGGCGCGGACGGCGTCCTCGGTCGCGAGCTGGCGCACGTAATTGACGTGGTTGTAATGATCGCAAACCGCGATCGCGAGAACCTTCTTCGCTTCCTCCTGCTGGATGACGAAGCGGTCGAGGTGCGCCTTGATATCGCGCGGCAAAAAATCGAAGGCGAAGTCGTCCTCGCTCGTTTTTTCCGGTTTCTCCTCGTCGTCGCCGGCCTCGGCCCGTTCCGGCTGGGCGAAGCTGGAGAAGGAAACCTTGTCGCCGAAGTTCGACTTCATAAACTCGGAGAGCTTGGACTGTAATTCTTCGGGTGATGGAAAGGGTGGATTTTGATTCATGGAAAGATGGCGCGAAAGAAAGCGAGGCAGCGCCGCCAGGAACTTATCATCCCCCTCCGGCATGTAAAATTTCGGCGGTCGCGCGCGCTTCCGCCTCTTGCATTCCGCCCGCAACTGTGCTCAGTGGAATCCCGCTTTGGCGAGCTTCTCGCCGCGCCGATTCCTTTACCAAATGCTAATCACTTTGCTCGCACAGGCCCAACCGGCCGCGCCCGCCGGCTCCGGCCTCATCGGGCTCCTCCCGATCGTTTTCATTTTCGTGATCGGCTACTACGTCATGATCCGCCCGCAAATGCGCCGGCAGAAGGAACAGCGGAAAATTGTCTCCGCGCTCAAGACCGGCGACCGGGTCATCACGGCCTCCGGGATTCACGGGATGATCACGAATGTGAAGGATACGACCGTGCTCGTGAAAGTGGCCGATAACGTCAAAATCGAGATGGATAAGTCGGCGGTTACGAATGTGGTGAAGCCGTCGGAAGCCTGATATGACGCCCGCGCTTACCTTCTTCATCGGGCTCGTTCTCCTCGTCCTCTTCGGCTGGTATTTCGCGACCGATTTCGGCCCGCGCAAACGGCTCCTCGCGACTTTGCTCATGGTCCTGCTCGTCGCCTTCAGCATCTTCACGATCTGGCCGCCGAAGAAAAAGATTCAGCTCGGCCTCGACATTCAGGGCGGCACTTCCTTCCTCATCCGCCTCGTGCAAGGCGAGCGGCCGATCACGAAAAATAATCTCGATCAGGCGGTCGAAGTCATTCGCAAGCGGGTCGATTATTTCGGCGGCGGCGAACCGGTCATCAGCCCGGTCGGAACGGATCGGATTCTGGTCCAGATTCCCGGCCTTGATCCGGCGAAAATCAAGGAAGCGCGCCAGCAACTTTCCCGGGTCGCGAAGCTCGAGTTTCGCCTCGTTTATCCGGACAACGGCGAACGGCTGCGCGCGATCGATGCGGGCACCGAAGTGATCCCGCCCGAGTACCGGATCGAGAAATACACGATCGAGCAGGAGCCAGGGAAGAAGCCGGTGGAAGAGCGCCTCCTGGTTAAGAAAAAAGCCGACCTCGGCGGCGATCGGGTGACGGAATCCAACGCCTACTACGGCAACGACGGCTGGACGGTGCAGATGAAATTCGACAGCGAAGGCGCGAAGAAGTTCGGCCAGATCACGGAAGCCAATGTCGGCCATCGTTTCGCCATCGTGCTCGACGGGGTGATCCAATCCGCGCCCAGCATTCGGACCGCGATCTACGGCGGCGACGCCATCATTACGGGTCATTTCCAGGAACAGGAAGCGCGCGGCCTCGCCAGCGTGCTGGAGAATCCGCTGCAAACGCCGGTCAGCGTGGAAGAGGAACGGAGCGTCTCGCCCACCCTCGGGCTCGACTCGATTCGGGCCAGCATCCTCGCCGGTCTCCTCGGGCTCGCGATCACGCTCGTGCTCGTGCTCGTTTACTACAAATTCGCCGGGCTCATCGCGAACCTCGCCCTCATCGTCAACATCATCCTCCTGATGGGCGCGCTCACGATGTTCAACTTCGTCCTCACCCTCCCGGGCATCGCCGGCATCATCCTCACGATCGGTCTGGCGGTCGACGCCAGCGTGCTGATTTACGAACGCTTGCGGGAAGAGCTCGCCTCCGGCAAGTCGCTCAAGGTCGCCGTCCAGACCGCCTACGAGAAAGCATTCTCCTCCATTCTCGACGCCAACGTCACGACCCTCATCACGGCCGCGATTCTCTTCTGGAAAGCGAGCGGACCGATCAAAGGTTTCGCCATCTCGCTCACCTTGGGCATCCTCGCTTCCCTCTTCACCGCCTTGATCGTGGGCCGGAATCTCTTCAGTTGGTTCGTCGATACCGGACGGATCAAGCGCGTCTCGATGCTGCACCTCATCTCGTCGAAAAACATCAACTTCCTCGGGAAAGGTTTCATCGCCGTGATGTGCTCGCTCGCCCTTCTCATCGCCGGCGCGACTGCTTTTGTGGTGCGGGGCGATCGCAATTTCGGTGTCGATTTCAAGGGCGGCGATCTCCTCTCGCTCAGCGCGACCGAGAACGTGCAGGTCGGGCAAGTGCGCCAGGCGCTCAAGCCCCTCCATCTTGATAACGAGCCGATCCAGCAATCGGCCGAGGGCAATCGCAACTTCATCACCCTCCGTCTCCCGCTCAACACGAGCGATCAGGTGCAGCGCGCGATTCGCGAGCACATCCCGAACGGACAATTCAAGGTCGAGCGCGAAGAGCGGGTCGGCGCGCTCGTCGGCGGCGAGCTGGCGCGCAACTCTCTCTGGGCGCTCGGGATCGGCATCTTCGGGATTCTCATTTACGTCACCTTTCGGTTTGAGCTTTCCTTCGCGATCGGCGCGATCGTCGCCTTGCTCCACGACGTCCTCATCACGGTCGGCGTTTTCTCGCTCCTCGGGCGCGAGCTCACTTTGCCGCTCGTCGGCGCCATTCTCACGATTGCTGGTTACTCGATCAACGACACCATCGTCGTCTACGATCGAATCCGCGAAGGGCTGGCCAGCGGGAGGCGCGGATCGATCGAGCAGATCATGAACGAGAGCATCAACCAGACGCTCAGCCGCACCATTCTCACGAGCAGCGTCACGTTAATCCCGATCCTCTGTCTCTTCTTCCTCGGCGGCGCGGTTTTGCGCGACTTCTCGCTCGCCATCATCATCGGCGTCGTCGTCGGCACTTACTCGTCCATCTTCATCGCCTCGCCCATCGTCCTCTGGTGGACCCGCGCCCGGGGCGGGAGCGCGAGCAGCCTGCGCCGCGAAGTGACGCAGAAGAGTGCGGTGACCACGCCGACTTCTACCGCCTAACGGCGAACGTGCTGCGCGCGAGACTGGAGGCGAGGGGGCGAAGGCAGTCAGCACGCGCGTCACCAGCGAGCTAGCCTCTGGCTGGCGCGAGAGATAGACTCCAAGGATGCGCGCGCTTTTCCGCCGTTCACCCCCACCGCCGCCGCGCAGCCACGCCCTTCCGCTCTACGGACTTTGGGAAGCAGTCGCCGAATTTGCCGCCGAGATTCGAGAGAGCCCGTTTATGGAAGAAATGCTGCGCCGCCATAAGGAACAGGGCCGCGCTGGAACGATGGGCATGCTCGATTGCTCCTTCCTCTACGGGCTCGTGCGCTGGCACCGCCCGACGGTCGTCGTGGAAGTGGGCGGTTACCTCGGCATGTCCGCGTCTTTCATTCTTCGGGCCCTCGCCGACGCCGGCCGACCGGAAGCAAAAGTTTACAGCGTCGAATTCGATCCGGAATGTCCCCACGGTATTCTCCTGCCCGAGGAATTGCGCTCGGGCTTCATCCCGCTCCGCGCCCGGGTCGAGGATCTGATCAGGAATAATCAGCTCCCAACCCCGATCGATCTTTACCTGCACGACAGCTCACATCGCTACCGCCATATGCTCTGGGAATTTCGCGCCTTTTGGAAAAGGTTGCGCAGCGGGGGCATGATGATTTCCCACGACGTCAACTTCAACGCCGCCTTTGCGGAATTCGTCGCTCAGACCTACGCGCACGACCGGGAGGGGCTGCGCGACGACGAGCGCACCCGTCACGTCGAGTGGGGCCGCTGGGGTTACCTCGGCTTTCTCGTAAAGCAGTAGCCTCTGCGGCAGAAGAGCGGCGGATCAGCCTAACAAAACCCAAAGTTGACGCTCGGGGAAGCGAGCCGTAGGATCGCAGCCCGACGAGTTCGGGAAGTTTTCGAAAATTCAAAAGGACCAAGGAGAGAATAAGCGCATGCCAGAAGTGATCGTTCGTAAAGGTGAGCCGGTCGACCGGGCCTTGAAACGGCTCAAAAACAAGCTGGACGCGGAAGGGATTTTGGAAGAGGTGCGCCGCCTGCGCGCCTTTGAAACGCCGTCGCAAAAGACGCGACGCAAAGCCAAAGCCAACGCCAAACGCGGCCGCGCCAAGTTCCGTTTCAATCCCTCGTAAGGGGGCGTTGAAGGGTTTAAGCGTTAAAGAGTTGAAGCGGAAGAGTGAACCGCTTTAACGCTTTAACGCTTCATCGCTGCAACCATCACCCCTCGCACTCGCAGACGATCCGGAAACCGAGATCGTTGCAGGAGTAATTCGGCACGTTGGCGCCGCGGGTGGTCGCACGCAGGCTGTTGAAGCGCGATTTCCAGCTCCCTCCCCGATAGACTCGCTTCGCCCCCGTTTTCGCGCCGCGCGGGTTGATCTTCCGCGTCCCCCGATACGGCTCGAGAAAATCGCTGCACCATTCCCACACGTTCCCGGCCATGTCTTCCACCCCGAAGGGGCTCGCCCCGATCGGGAAGGCCCCGACCGGCGAGCTTTCGGCGAAGCCGTCATTGATCTGTCGATCGCTCCAGGCGAAGACGGTATTGCGGTCGGCAAAATTTCCCAGATCCCCTCGCCCCTCCTGGCTTCCCCAGGGGTATTTGCGGCCGTCCGTTCCGCGCGCAGCGTACTCCCATTCCGCCTCGGTCGGGAGCCGGTAGCGGCGCCGTTCGCGCGAGCTGAGCCACTGGCAAAATTTCACCGCTTCCGCGCTGCTCACGTAAACCACCGGATGCCGGTCGCCCGCTCCGGGCGCGCGTTTGCTGGCGTGGCTGGAATCAAACATCTCGTATTGCGCATTGGTGATGGGATGCCGTGAAAGATAGAAGCGGCCGAGCGTCACCGGCGTGACCGGTTGTTCGTTCGGCGCGGCGTCCGGCGCGTCGCTTCCCATTTGAAAGCTTCCCGAGGGGACGAGCAGCATTTCGGCGCCCACCGTGCTGCTAAA
>JBBQHV010000123.1:0-5905 GCA_038324295.1 Chthoniobacterales bacterium | reverse complement strand
GCGCAGCTTCAGGCGCAGCTCGTAGGGATAGGCCCATTCCGTGTTCGTCGGCGTGCTCGGCCTGATCACTTTCGACTGGTCGTTGGCATCGACCTCGAAAACGCGCGAGCCGAGCAGATTCCGGAAATAATCGACCACGATTTCCTGCTGCTTCGGATTAGAAAGATACAGTCCCCTAACGAACACGCCGTCGATCATCGGCTTGCTCGGAGTGGCGGCAGGCTTGAGACCGCGACCGCGCGGGTTGTTGTAGCCGGGGGCGGTGACCCCGGCCGGACTGACTCCCAAACTAATCCCACCCGCCTCCTTCTCCCCCACGATCTGGCCGCCGGAAGTCGGCGCCAGCTCCGTGATCCAGATGTTTTCCTTCGGGAGCCGCGCGTTGAGATCGTCGAGAATCTCCAGCCAGCCGCCGCGGCCGTTGATCGCGCTGAGCAAAGGCGTCGCGACCGCGTCAAGCGCGGCGGTTTCCTTACGCAACTGTCCGAGCCGCCCTTCCAACCCGCGCATCTGATCGACCTCGCTTTGCAGGTGGTCGGCCACGCTCCCTTCCACCTGCGCGGCGCGCAGGTAATAAAAGCCCCAGCCGATCAGCCCGAGCAGGAAACAGGCGGCGGCCACAAGCAGAAAAGGGCGCCGCTCCGCCAGACGCTGGCGGCGCCGCACGCTCGCCGGCCGCAGATTCAACTCCATCGGACAGGTCGTAGTCGTGCGGAGCGCGAGCCCGACGAGCTCGCCTAACAAGTGCGCGGAATGCGCGACTTCCTCGAGCGGGACGGTCTCGGCCACCGCGACGTTGCGCAGCGGATTGAAGAACTCGATCGGGAGCTGGAGTTTTTCGCGGAAAAATTCGCGCATGTACGGCGTGGTCGAAGTTCCGCCGCAAAGGAAGACGCGCTCCGGCGCGCTCCCCTGCTGCTGCGAGCGGTAAAAACTGATCGAGCGCGCCAGCTCGGCGTGGAGCCGCGTCATCGTGTTGCGCACCAGCTTGGAGACGCGCGCCACGTCGGGGTCGCTCGCCTGCTCGTAAGCCCCGCCCAGACTAACGAATCCGTCCTTCGTCTTGCGCAACTCCGCGGCGGCAAACGGCTCGTTAAACTCCTTCGCGATCGCCGACGTGATCGAGCTGCCGCCGATCGGGATGCTGCGACTGAAAACCTTCCCCGGCTCGACGAAGAGCAGATTGGTCGTGCGCGCCCCGATATCGATGACGAGCGAACAGCCGGTCAGCTCGCTGTAGTTGAAACGAAACGCGTTGTAGAGCGCCATCGTCGCCACGTCCACGAGGGTGGTCTGCAACCCCGTGCTCTCGACCGCGGCGTTGATCTCTTCGAGCAGATCGGCCTTGATCGCGACGAGCACGACTTCGATTTTTTCCTCCGCATCGGAGCCGACGAGCTGATAATCCCAGACCACTTCCTCGATCGGGAAAGGCACGTTCTGCTGCGCCTCGAAGGTGATGATGCGGTCGATTTTTTCCTGATCGACCGGTGGCAACTTTACGAAACGGGCGAAGACCGATTGTCCCGAGACCGCGTAATCGACTGGGCCGCCCTTGATTCCGACCGCCTCCATGAGCGCGCGGAGCGCGCCGGGCAGCTGATCCTGTCGGGTGCTATCGGCCGCCGGATCGGCCAGGATTTCGCGCTGCCGATAACCGGTCAGGACGAGCCCGCCCTGCGCCTGCGCCTGAAAAGCGGCCAGGCCTAACGTTTGCGAACCAAGATTGAGACTAACGATGCGAGCAGCAGCGGGCATGGATCGCGATCAACGAGCGCCAGCCGATTTGATCTGCTCGTAGTGGTCCCAATAAAGTGGCGCGAACGGCGTCTCGTTTTTGTTGAGAAGAAACCCCGCGACTGGCGTGAGCGCGGCATACCATTGGGGCCGGGCCCGGTTCAGGCTGAGCTCATCCTTTACCACTCCCTGGAGGAGCGCCTGCACCGCGATGTTCTCGACCGAAGCAGTCGTGAGCGAGCGGTTCGCCATGATGTGCGCGATCGAGTGCGGCGACACATACATGACGGAATGCAGTTCCTTCCCCGCCAGAATGTGAACGTGCGTCACCTCACCGCTCAGCAGTGTGCCGTTGAGCAGGAGGAAATATTTGAAGGTGACTTCATCGGTCCACTCCGGCAGCGCCGTGAAATCGACGTCGATCGCGAGCCAGCGATCGCGCGAATTGGTCCGAAAGGTCGGCCCTCCCCCACCGGTATTGAATTCCGGGGTCGGAACGAGCGTGCGGGTGATCTTGGTGAGCTGAATGTCGCTCGCTGGCGCCTGGGCAAAAACGGCGCCGGCGAGGACGCAAAGCAGAGTCGTTAGGCTGATTTTTGCGTGCATCGCCCTCGCTTTTACGCTGAAGCGCAGGCGGAAGCGAGCAGTTTGAAATGGGTCAGCGCTGATTCGCGCGCTCGAGCCATTTCCGAAAATAATCGATCGTGGTGGTGATACCTTCTTCGAACTGCACCTTCGGTTCCCAGTGCAGAATTTCCCGGGCGCGGCCGATATCCGGCTGGCGCACTTTCGGGTCGTCGACCGGGAGCGGCTTGTACTCGATGCCGGATTTGGTGCCGGTGATGCGGATGATTTCCTCGGCGAATTGTTTGATCGTCATCTCGCGCGGGTTGCCGATGTTGACCGGCTCGTGGAAATCGGATTGCGAGAGGCGGAAGATGCCGTCGATCAAATCGGAGACGTAGCAAAAGGAGCGGGTCTGGGAGCCGTCGCCGAAGATGGTAAGCGGCGTGCCGCCGAGCGCCTGCCCGATGAAGGCCGGCACGACGCGCCCATCGCGCAGCCGCATGCGCGGGCCGTAGGTATTAAAGATGCGGACGATCTTGGTATCGATTTTGTGGTAGCGGTGATAGGCCATCGTGATCGCCTCCGCGAAACGCTTCGCCTCATCGTAAACGCCGCGCGGGCCGATCGGGTTCACGTTCCCCCAGTAATCTTCCTTCTGCGGATGGACGAGCGGATCGCCGTAGCACTCGGAGGTGGAGGCGAGGAGGAAGGTGGCCTTCTTCGCCTTGGCCAGGCCGAGCGCGTTATGGGTCCCGAGGGCGCCGACTTTCAAGGTCGGGATCGGGAGTTCGAGATAATCGATCGGGCTGGCCGGCGAAGCGAAATGGAAGACGTAATCGATCTCGTCCGGGACGTAGAGATACTGCGTCACGTCCTGCTTGATGAAGCGGTAGTTCGGGTTGCCCGCGAGGTGCTCGATGTTGGTAAGGTGACCGGTGATCAGGTTATCGATCGCGATCACGCGATGGCCTTCGGCGAGGAGCCGATCGGTCAAATGCGAGCCAAGAAAACCGGCGCCGCCGGTGACGACGGTGACGGGCTGAGATTTCCCGGCGGCCATGGCGGACTATCTAATCGCGAAGCAGCAGCGTGGCGAGAAGAAACGGAGAGCGATCGCCCCACGGCGCCTGTGCAGTCGGCCGGAAGAGGACACCTCTGCGTGTCGAGTGCGCCTACTGGTTGTGACCCTTGACCGTCAAGGTCGCGGGATCGCTCGTCACGCTGCCGCCAGTATTTACCACCTGGACGGAGAAGAGCGCGCCGTTATCGAATTGCGTCACGGGCGGAGTCGTATAGCTCGCTTTCTTCGCCCCGCGGATGTCGACGGCGTTTTTCTTCCACTGGTAATGGAAAGGCCTGTCACCATCTGCGTGGACGGAGAACTTCGCGGTCTGTCCTACTTTGGCCCTCGCATCAGCCGGTTGGGAGGTAATGACGGGCGGCGACGGGGTCGGTGTCGGCGTGGGCGTGGGATTCTGATCTGAAACCGTATAAGTGACATGATAGGCGCCATACTGATCGGCATCTTGCAGGACCAGGCGGTCGGGATTTTGCAGGATTGTCACCAGTCCGTAGCCAGAGCATTCGTCCTCGTAGTAACCTTCGCTCCAGTGCCCCTCGGTCGCCGTCGCACAGAAACCAGTCCTATCCGCGTTCGGCTGGGTCACGCACATTTCGGGGAACCCTGCGTTGGTGCCGTTGTCGATCCCTGAGAGATGCAGGTCGCCGGAGATGAAGACAACTCCCTTGATCTGATTCGAGTTAATGAAGTCGCGAAGGGCGCTCCACTCCGTCTGATAGCCAGCCCAGCCATCGGGAAACTTCGTCGTCGGGTTGGTCACGACCGAGGTGAAGATGACTTTCCAACGGGCTGTCGATGTGAGAAGGCCGTTTTCCAACCATTGCAATTGGCCCGGGCTCCCGAGGTTGTTGCCATCGAGCATGCTTTTGCTGGCATCGTCGGGATCAGTGCTCGGATCTCTTTGGCTACGACAATCGAGAACAAAACATTCGAGCTGCGCATAACTGAATTTCTGCCAGATGCCGGGTCTGACCGCCGGCAGCGGATAAGTCGGGACAAATTCTTCGAAGACCTGTTGAGCGTCTCCCAGGCCGGTGTAGTTCTTGTCGGCATTATTCAAACCTACATCGTGATCATCCCATTGATGAACGATCGGGCTCTTGCGCAGAATATCGTTTACGAAGCCATCCATGTAGCGCGTGGTCGGACCGTAAAGATTTTTAAACATGCTCTGGCGATCTGGAATCGTCTGCGGATTTGAATGGTCGAAGTCGCCGCCGAGAAAGACGAACGCGGGGTTTTCCGCCGCGGCGCTGGCAAACGTCTGATACGTCTGCGTCAATTTCTTGACCGTGACAAAGTCCGTCAGGACAACAAACTTGAAATCGCGCGCGCTATTCGCGACCGGAAATGTCTTGAAGGAGGGATAGGGCGAGGCGGTGAACTGCGGGACGTTGTTCACATAGACGTTGAGATAATATGTCATCTCCGCCGTTAACCCCGTGAGAGGAATAATCCTGGTAAAGTCAGCGCTCAGGTCGGTGCTGTAGGCGGCCGTCTGCTGATAGCTGGCAAAATTAGGATCGGTCGAATAACGCAGAATGACGCTCGCGTTCTGATCGGTCCGCACGAAAACGTTGGCCGCGCTGTTGGTCGCGCCCCCTACGACCGGACCATGAGTGAGGATCGGGCTGGCCCAGACATGCCCGGTCAGGAGCGAGCTGGCGCTGAGGACGACAATGAGGAGCGATTTCGATGAAAGCATAATTCGAGTGGGTCTGTTGTCAGGGCGGGTCTGGTTGATCCTTCCGCCGGTCGCGCGCACCGAACAGATCCGCGTCCCTTTTAACCAGCGGCAGGTTGCCTTTTACTACGGTGATCGTCCTAAAAGCGAGGGGAGATGTCAATCGGCAAATGATGAGACTTGCAATCTGCTCGGGGCGAATGGACATCTGACCTTCTGTCCATGCGCATCCTCTCCGGCATCCAACCCAGCGGCGCCCTCCACATCGGCAACTATTTCGGGATGATGCGCCCGGCGATCGCGCTCCAGGAGGAGGGCGAAGCGCTTTATTTTATCGCCGATTATCATGCCCTCACCTCCCTGCGCGACCCGGCCGCGCTGCGCGAAAACAGCCGCCGGGCCGCGCTCGATTTCCTCGCCTGCGGGCTCGACCCAGAGCGCGCCGCGCTCTTCCGCCAATCGGACGTGCCGCAGGTGACCGAGCTGGCCTGGATCCTGAGCCCGATCACGCCGATGGGATTGCTCGAACGCGCTCACTCCTACAAGGACAAGATCGCGCGCGGAATGACTGCATCGGCCGGGCTTTTCACCTATCCGGTTCTGATGGCGGCCGACATTTTGATCTACGACAGCGACGTCGTGCCGGTCGGGCGCGATCAAAAACAGCATGTCGAAATGACGCGCGATCTCGCGATCAAGTTGAACGAGACCTACGGGCAAATCCTGAAATTGCCCGAGCCGCGGATCAACGCCGCGACCGAAGCCGTCCCCGGCCTCGACGGTCAGAAGATGAGCAAGAGCTACGGCAATACGATCGACATTTTCGGCGAGGAAAA
>JBBQHV010000122.1:0-5927 GCA_038324295.1 Chthoniobacterales bacterium | reverse complement strand
AGTCGGCCAATGCGCGAAGACCGAGAGGAGGCGCGAAGTGCCGAGACCGAGCAGAATCCCAATGACGCCGCCGATCACACTCAAGGTCACGGCTTCAATCAGGAACTGGGTGAGGATGTCACGACCGTGCGCGCCGACGGCGAGGCGGACGCCAATCTCGCGGGTCCGCTCGGTCACGCTCACGAGCATGATGTTCATGATCCCGATGCCGCCCACGACTAACGAGACGCTGGCGATTGCGCCTAAGAGTAAGGCCATGACCTTGGAAGTAGCGGTGGCGGTCTCGGCGATCTCCTGCTGATTGCGGACGGTGAAATCGTCGTCGCGCCCTTCGCGGATGTTGTGGCGCTGGCGAAGGAGAGCGGTGATTTGTTGTTGGGCCGGCGCGAGATCGTCAGGCGAAGCGACTTGCACATTGATCCCGCGCAGGGTGGTGCCGCCGACGACGCGTTTCATCGCGCTCGTGTAAGGCATGATGACGATGTCGTCCTGGTCGGTGCCCTGCGGGCTGAGACCTTTCGGCATGAGCACGCCGGTGACGAGAAAGGGCACGCCTTTCACGCGCAAGGTTTGCCCGACGGCGTTGACGGAACCGAAGATTTGTTTCGCGGTGGTTTGGCCAATCACGCAAACCTTGTTGGCGCTGCGCACGTCCTGTTCGGTGAAGCTGGCACCGTCTGCGAGCGGCCATTTGCGGATGTCGAAATACTCCGGCGACTCCCCATAGATGCGGGTGAACCAATTCTGATTCCCGGCGCCGACCTGGCCGGTGGAAACGATTTCGTCGCTCACCGCGATGACGCCGGGCACTTCCCGTCGGATGGCGTCGGCGTCTTCAATTTTCAAAGTGCCGGCGCTGCCCCAGCCGGTGTGGACGCCGCTCGCGGTGACGCTGCCGGAGAAAATCAGAATCACATTTTCGCCGAGGCTGGCGATCTGTTGCTCGACCTGCGACTTGGCGCCATTGCCGATGCTGACCATGGCGATGACCGCGCCGACGCCGATGATGATGCCAAGGGCGGTGAGAACGGAGCGCATCTTGTTCCGGCGCAAGGCGCGGAACGCAATTTTGAACGTGGTGTTTATTTTCATCAATTGATCGAGGCAACAGGCCGAGCGAAGCTAAACGCGTGATCGCTGATGAAATTCGAGAGTTGCAGTCCGCTGCGCCGTTCGAGCCTTACACAGTCGTGACCTCCGATGGGAAGATGCTCTACGTAAAGCACCCCGACTACTGCCTGATCACGCCGGGGAAGGATCATCTCTACATCTTCTCCGACGAGGTAAAACGGGAAATCGTGGCCACGCGTAACATCACGCGGGTGGTTCCCGGTGCGCGCAGATCGCGCAACCGACGACGCAAATAGCCGCGACTTCATGCTTCCACCTCGACGATTTCGGAAAGCTTTTGCGCTTCGACTGCGGCCGAGAGCCGCTCTTTGACCGCGCGATCCTGTTGGATGAGACCATCGCGCATCACGATGTTGCGCCGGGCGTAGGCCGCGATGTCGGCTTCGTGCGTCACCATGATGATGGTGATGCCGCGCGCGTTCAGCTCCTGGAAAATTCCCATGATCTCGAGGCTCGTCCGGCTGTCGAGGTTGCCGGTCGGTTCGTCCGCGAGGACAACTTCCGGGTCGTTGATGAGAGCGCGCGCGATCGCGACGCGCTGCTGCTGGCCGCCGGAGAGCTGGCTCGGGTGATGATCTTCCCGGCCGGAGAGGCCGACGGCGGCGAGCACCTTGTCAGCGCGCGCGGCCAGTTCCATGTTCGTTAGGCGATGCTCGCCGTAAAGGAGGGGCAGCTCGACGTTCTCCCGTGCCGAGGTGCGGGCGAGGAGGTTAAAACTTTGGAAGACGAAACCGAGTTTGCGATTGCGGATATCGGCAAGTTGATCGCGCTCCAAATGCGAAACATCCGAGCCATCGAGCAAGTAGCGCCCACGCGAAGGGCGATCGAGACAGCCGAGGATGTTCATGAGGGTCGATTTGCCCGAGCCGCTCGATCCCATGAAGGCGACGAATTCTCCGCGCCCGATCTCGAGCGAAACGCCGCGCACCGCGTGCACTTCCACCTCGCCGGTGTGATAGACCTTGTGAACTTCCTCCAGCCTGACAATCGCCTCCCCGGCCATCTTTTCTCTTAGTGGATGCGCCGCCGGCCGCCGGCGAGCGGATTGTTCGTGCTGGTTTCGGCGACGCTTTTGCCGAGCGCAGCGGTCACAACCTGGTCGCCTTCCTTCAGTCCATCGGTCACTTCGGTGTAAATCCCGTCGCTGATTCCGGTTTTGATTTTCACCGGTTGCGGCGTTTTGCCGCCGGGAGGGAGCAAATATACCGTCTTCTCGAGAGAGTGCTGGCCGCCTTTCCCGCGACTCCCGCGACGCGGCGAAGCCGATCCAGCGCCATTCGTGGCCGGCGTCTCGTCCGCTGGATGAAAACGCAAACCCGCGTTGCTGATTTTCAAAACGTTGTCGCGGTGGGCCACAATGATGGAAACATTCGCCGTCATCCCTGGCTTCAACTTCAGCTCCTTGTTATCGACTCCGATGACGGTGTCGTAGGTGACCACGTTCTGCACCGTGGTGGGGGCGTTGCGCACCTGCACGACCTGCCCGTGGAAGGTGCGACTCGGGAAGGCGTCGACCGTGAAATCGACCTTCTGGCCTTGCTCGATGACGCCGATATCGGCTTCGGCCACGTTCGTGTCGATCTGCATTTTCGTGAGATCGTTGGCGATCGTGAAAATCACCGGCGCGGAAAGGCTGGCGGCGACCGTCTGGCCAACGTCGACGCTGCGCGAGATGACTGTGCCGTCGATCGGCGAAGCGATCGTGCAGTGCTCCAGATCGGTCTTGGCCCGGTCGAGCGCGCCTTGTTTGATCATGATGTTGGCTTGCGCCTGATGCAGAGTGGCCATCGCCTGATCGAGCTCCGATTGCGAAGAAGTCTGCTTCTTGACCAGGTCCTGCATGCGGCTGGCGTTGACTTTCGCCAGCTCGAGCCCGGCCTGCGCGCTCTCCAGATCGCCCTGCGCCTGGGTGACCGCGGCCTTGAAAATCGCCGGGTCGATTTCGGCCACGACCTGACCGGCCTTGACGTTGGAATTGTAATCGGCGTTGAGCTTGGAAATGTTGCCGGAAATCTGGCTGCCGACCTGAACGTTGACCACCGGGTTGAGCGTGCCGGTGGCCGTGACCGCCTGCGTGATTTCGCCGCGCGTGACTTCGCTCGTTCGGTAAGTATCGCCGTCCCCTGCGCCCCAGCTCCGCCATAACCAAATGGCGAGAAGCAGCACGACCGCTGCGATGAAAAGGGGAAGATAGCGTCGCATCGGTTTGCGCGTTGCATCGGCCGAAGGGAAGCGGCCGTCAACCGCCCTCCTTTGCTCCTCCTTTCCGTTAGGCAAATTGGGCGGCGCGATTCCGCGCGGTTGACTCGCCATACATTTGAATGACAAGAGAGAGAGGTGCGCCGTTACATCGAAATCTACTCGATCATGTTGCGCAACTCGCTCATCCGCGAGCTGAGTTTCAAGGCCAACTTTCTTCTCTGGATGGTGGTGGAGGTGCTCTGGTTTTGCGGCCAGATTTTGTTCTTCAGCATCATCTTCGGTCAGGTCGACCGGATCGGCGACTGGACGAAATGGGAAGTCGTCCTCCTCGTCGGCACGCACCAGATTATCGCCCAGCTTTTCCAGGCGTTCTTCTTCACCAATGTCGCCAACATCCCCGAGCTCGTCCGGACCGGGAAACTCGATTCCCTCCTCGTCCTTCCGCTCGACAGCCAGTTCGTCGTCTCGACGAAACAATTCGGCCTCGACAGCATCGTGAACGCGCTCATCGGCGCCTTCGTCGTCGTCTTTTCACTCGTCCGTTTGCACATCGTGCCGGGGCCGGGGGCGATCGCCCTTTATCTCGTCGCGCTCGGCTTCGGGGTCGCGATCCATTACTCGATCATGCTCATGCTCGCGGCGGTCAGTTTTTGGATCGTTAGGGCGCAGGGGTTGGTTTACGGCTATTTCAATTTTCTCAATATCGCGCGTTATCCGGACGTCATTTTCCCGCCGGTCTTTCGCTGGATTTTTGGCTGGATCGTTCCCGTCATCATCGTGGCCAATATTCCCGCTCGTCTTCTCATCAAGTCGTTAGGCCAGCCCGCCTGGCTCATGTTTCATCTCATCGCCGCGGGCACGATCGCGGCCCTCATCAGCCGCGCTTTTTGGCGCTGGGCGCTGCAGCATTATTCGAGCGCCAGTTCCTGATCGAAAAGGGCCGCGCCGAGGGCGAAAAGGAGGGGGCGAAATCGCTCCGAAACCGCTTGCGCCAAAATCTAATTGCCCTTAATTAAGCCTCCCCTTATCCCGGCGGGTTCGAAAGCCGGACGTTACCACCAATTTTTATGGCCAGTTCCAAGAAGACTCACGCTGCGAAGAAGCCCGCCAAAAAAGCGGCGCCGAAGAAGGCGCCCGCCAAACGCAAAGCTTCCGTCGCGAAGAAATCGGCACCCGCGCGCAAGCCGCAGAAGAGCAAGCCCGCTCCGGCCAAATCCGCTGCGCGGAAACCGGCCAAAGCGGCGAAGAAGCCGGCCGCTCCCGCCGGAAAATCCAGGGTGAGCAAAGGCCACGGCAAAAATGGCAGCCAGACCGACACGATCATTGGCAACCACGTGAAGGGAAAGGAGCGTCGGCTCGATCCTTTCACCCGCGCGCAAAAGGACCGGCTCCTGCAACTGCGCGATGTGATGGTCGACTCGATGGCCGGTGTGGCGCAGGACACTTTGCGCGCTCGCGCCGAAGGGAGTGAGGCTTCCGCTTTCGGGATGCACCAGGCCGACGCCGGGAGCGACGCTTACGATCGCGATTTTGCGCTCAGCCTTTTGTCGCAGGAACAGGATGCCCTTTACGAAATCGACGAAGCGCTCAAGCGCATCGAGCTCGGCACCTACGGCAAGTGCGAGATGTCGGGCAAACCGATCATGCGGGCGCGGCTCGAAGCGATTCCCTTCGCCCGCTACACGGTCGAGTGCCAGTCGCAGCTCGAGAAGCAGAACAAAGCCTCGCGCGTCCGGCAGTCGGTCACCTCGCTCTTCGGTCTCACCGATGACGAAGCGCGCGAGGGTGAGGAAGAAGAAAAGTCCGACGACGCGAAAGAATAATCATGGCTCAGGAAATCATCACCCTCGAATGCACGGAAGCGAAAGCCGCCGGCATGCCCGCGTCGCGTTACATGTCGACGCGCAACAAGAAGAGCCCGCGCACGCCCAACCGGCTCGAGAAGAAGAAATATAATCCTTTCATGAAGCGGCACACCCTCCACCGGGAGACCAAGTAAATCATGCAACCGAAGACCGCCAAACGCCGCTCTGCTTTTCGCCGGGCCAACCGCACCATGCCGCGCCGCCGCATCGATATTGCGGCGGAAGCGATCGATTACAAGAACCCGGATCTCCTCAGAAAATTCGTCACCGAAAGCGGCAAGATCCTGCCGCGCCGCGTCACCGGGATGCCGGCGCACATGCACCGCAAGATCACGCGCGAAATCAAGCGCAGCCGCTCGGTCTTGCTGATGAAGTAAGGGGCGGGCGCCTCAGGGCCCCGGTCGATTCCCTCCGAGATCGCTCACCGACCGTTGTAGCGTGCGCTGTCTCAGCGCACCACCCGCCATCTCCCAGTCCGCTGAGACAGCGGACGCTACAGCTCCGCCCTACGGATGCACGAGCGCCGGCGGACTGGTCGCTTCCACCGCGGTGAAGTTTTCCAGAATCTTGTAGGTGTGCTCCGCATTCTTCGGCACGGTGTAGGAATCGCCCGCGTTCAGGATCAGTGTTTGCCCCTCGAGGTGCAGCTCGGCTTTTCCCTTAATCACGTAGCCGACCACTTCGTAGGGATGTTTTGAGGTCGGCTTTTTGTCGTTAGGCTTCTCATTC
>JBBQHV010000121.1:0-6033 GCA_038324295.1 Chthoniobacterales bacterium | reverse complement strand
CGGCCCATCCCCTAATTCCTCTTTCATCTGTGCTGCACCGCGGTGGGTGGCAAACGTCCCCGACCCCTCCGGCGCCATCCCCGCCCCCCGCGGCGCGCGCGCTCCCCAGAATTCACAAAGGCGCGCATGATCGCGATGTTCACTTGCACGGCACGGTCGCTTCTCAGGACACTCGAGAGCATGGCTACGCCCTGTTCGGTGAAGGCGTAGGGGCGACTTCGTTTTTCGCGGTGCTTAAATGAACCGGTCACAATTTGTGACCGGTTAACGTTTTGAAATTCAGTTGGTTGGATTGAACCGGTCACAATTTGTGACCTCAAGTTTGCAACCTCACTCGCCGTCAACCGGAACATGAAATCCTCCGGAAACCGATCCCGGTTTCGTCTCATCGCCTGATTCAAAACCTTCGTGGCCACGCCGTACAAAGCGGCCAGATCAAAATCGAGCATCACTTTTTGACCGCGAATCACGTGGATCGACTCGGCGATCCGGTCAGCGGGAATGATTTTCTTGCTCATCAGCCTAACAACCGTGCCATCTGGACGACCGTGGAGTTGAAGATGTTGAAGACGAACTGCGGCGCGATCCCGATTACGAACATGAGCAACGCGATCGGGATAACGACCCATTTCTCGCCCAGGCGCAGATCAGGAAAGGCGCCGCAACTTTCCGCGAGCGGTCCGCTAAAAAGCGCCTGCATCACGCGCATGAAGACAATCGCGGTCGCGAGAAGGCCGAGGACGGCTACCGCGGTGAAGCCGGCGGCGAGGGCGAAGGAGCTTTTGAAGATGAGGAACTCACTGACGAAGCCGTTGAGGCCGGGCAGGCCTAACGAGGAAAACATCGCCACGCTCATCCAGCCGCAGAGGAGCGGGGTGCGCTGCATCAGGCCGCCAAAATCATTCAGCCCGCGCGCCCCGCGTCGCTCCTCGAGCAGTCCAACGAAATAGAAAAGCGCGGCCGCGGTTATGCCGTGGTTGAAAATTTGCAGAAAGACTCCGCTGAGTGCCGCCTGCGCCTCGGCCGCAGGGACTGCCGTCGTCGCGCTCACCGCAAAAAGGCCAAGCATGCAGTAGCCGAGGTGGTTGATCGAAAGGTAGGCGACCATCCGTTTCAGATCCCGCTGCGCCCAGGCCGCGAGCGAGGCGAAGACGATCGAGCAGACGGCGAGACCGAGCAGCCACGGACCGGCGATCCTGATTTCGTTAGGGAAAAGCGGCAGGAGCAGCCGGATGAAACCGTAAACGCCCATCTTCGAAAGCGCGCCGGTCAGGACCATCGCCGCCCCGGTGGGCGCGGCTTCGTAGGCGTCGGGCAGCCAGGTGTGGAAGGGAAAGAGCGGCACTTTCACGGCAAGGCCGAGAAAGATTCCCGCGAAAGCCAGCCAGCCCATTTTGCCCGGGATCAACCCGCTCTTTCCGAGCGCCGCGAGCGCCGCGAAATCGAAGGTTCCCCTAACGAGATAAATACCAAGGAAGGAGAGCAACATGGCGACGCTCCCGAGGAAGGTGTAGAGAAAAAACTTCGTCGCCGCGCGGTCGCGCCCGGCGCCGCCCCAGACTTTGATGAGCAAGAATCCCGGGACGAGACTCATTTCGTAGAAGAGAAACCAGAGAATGAAATTCTGGGCTGTGAAAGTGCCGTAGAGCGCCGCCTGCATGATGAGCATGAGCGCGCAAAATCCGCGGCCCATTTTTTGCGCAAGCAAGGCGAACGGAAAAAGCAGCGATGTCAGGATGACGAGGAGCAGACTTAGCCCATCGATCCCGACCAGATACTCGGCGCCGATCGCCGGAATCCAGGCATGCCGCCCGACCATCTGCATCCCAACCGCGGCCGAATCAAAGTGGCGCCAGACCGCGAAGGCGATGAGTGCGGTAATGAAATTGCTCCCGAGCGCGATGACGCGCGCGTATTTCTGCGGGCTGACGCTGAGAAAAAGCGCGCCCAGAATCGGAATGAAAATCAGTCCCGTGATCAGATCAGCCATGCGTAAAGAAGGAGCAGGGCCAGCATCGCGACCGCGATCGCGCCGAGGTAGGTTTGGATTTGCCCCGAATGCCCCCGGGAAAAGAGGCGCCCGAAACCGCGGGTGGCGGCGGCCGCCTCATTCGCGCCGGCGTTGATCGCGCCCTCGTCAAAACCGCGCGTGAAACTGCCTAACGAATTCCCGAGCGATCCGAGGCCGCGCACGAATCCGTCCCACAAATAGCGGTCGAGCAAGTCGGAGGCGCGCGCCGCGAGGCGGGCGGCCGCCAGCACGGTCCAGTCGTAGAGTTCATCCAGCCACATCCGATTCTCGAGAAAACGGAAGACGGCAGGAAGCACGCGCTCGAGCGGATCGATCTCGCTCGCTCGGCGATAGATCAGGACGCCCAGGCCGATCCCCAGGGCCACGAGCGCGAGGGAAACGAACAGGACCGGTTGAATCAATCGCGCCGCATCGAAATGCGCGGTCTCGCCGGAAAGATAACTGTGCAGCCACGGCCAGGCCGGCGTGAGCACGACGCTGAGGGCTATCACACAGATCGCCAGCACGACTAACGGCACGGTCATGATCGGCGTGCTTTCGTGAGCCTGTTTGGCCGCCGCGCGCCGCGCGCCGAAGAAGACGTAGATCATCTGGCGCGTCATGTAGAGCGCGGTCAGGATCACGCCGGCGAGAGTGAGGTAATACGGCACCGCCGAGACCGGCCATCGCGAAGTGGCCTGAACGATTTCCTCTTTCGTCCAGGCGCCGGCGAAGAAGAGCGGCACGCCGCTCAGCGCCATCATGCCGACGGCGTAGGTGAGAAAGGTCAACGGCATCAACCCGCGCAGTCCACCCATCTTGCGGATATCCTGCTCCTCGTGGCAGCCGTGAATGACCGAGCCGGAACCGAGAAAAAGAAGCGCCTTGAAAAAGCCGTGCGCGAGCAGATGCATGATCCCGGCCGCGATTCCGCCCACGCCTAACGACACCATCATGAGACCGAGCTGCGAGACGGTGGAGTAGGCAAGGATGCGTTTGATATCCCATTGCGCGAGCGCGATCAAAGCGGAGATCAGCGCAGTGATAACTCCAATCCACACGACGACTGTGAGCGGGACGGTTACACGTCCGTTGGAGGCGGCCGCGCTGAGGCCGCCGGGGTCAACGCCCCCGGCGACAACAAAGAGCGGGTAGACCCGGGCGACGAGGAAAACACCGGCCGCCACCATGGTCGCGGCATGAATGAGCGCGCTCACCGGCGTCGGCCCTTCCATCGCGTCGGGCAACCAGACGTGGAGCGGGAATTGGCCCGACTTGCCGATCGCCCCGCTAAAGATGAGGAGAGCAATCCCAGTCGCGGCCCCGCCTAACGAGAGTAAGGCTGCGCTTTCCAATGCGCCACGGCCGCCATCATAGAAAAGCAATGTCCCGCTCCGGCCGTAGAGCCAAAGCATCCCGAGAAAAAACCCGAGGTCGCCGATCCGGGTGGTAATGAAAGCCTTCTTCGCGGCCGCCGCCGCGCTCGGTTTGTGAATCCAAAAGCCGATCAAAAGATAGGAGGCGAGCCCAACCAGTTCCCAACAAATGAAAAGGAGGAGGAGGCTGTTCGCGATGGCCAGCCCGAGCATGGCGGCGGAGAAAAACGAGAGGTAAGCGAAGAAGCGCGTGAAGTTCTTGTCCGCCGCCATGTAGCCAACGCTGAAAACAAAAATGCACAGACTAACGAACGCAATCATGACGAGCATGGCCGCCGCGAGGGGATCGAGCACGAAACCGAGACGCAAGGTCTCTGCGCCAAAGGTGAACCAGGTGAAATTCTGGAAGACGCGGTAGCCAGGTATCCCGAGCGTGCTGAGGAGAGCAGCGAGCGAGAGGATAAGAGCGATCACCTGGCCTCCGATCGCGAGACCGGCCGCGGCGGCGCGCCGCGAATTCGCCAGGCTAAGAACGAGAAGCGAGATCGCCAGCGGAAGGGCCGGGATCAGCCAGAGATGAGCGGCGATCCAGTGGCTCATCCTTTGAGCTGATCGAGCTGGTCGACATTGGTCGTGCGGTAATGGCGATAAACCGCAATGACGAGAGCGAGACCGACGGCGGCTTCGGCGGCGGCGATCGCGATCGCGAAGATCGTGACCATGACGCCGGTGGGCGGCGCCGGTTGCGGAGCGAAGCGCCAAAAAGCGATGAAGTTCAATCCCGCGGCGGCGAGCATGAGCTCGATCCCGATGAGGATGAAGATGGCGTGCCGACGGCTGAGCGCGGCGAGCAAGCCGATGCAGAAAAGCGCGACCGAGACGACGAGAAAAAGTTGGAGGGTCGGTGTCATCGCGAAATCTCTTCTCCGGGGAGGACGGGGTGCCACCCCGTCGCATTGGGAGTGTCTCTCCCAATGCATTTTGCGCGAAGCGCAACTCCTGGTGCGGACTTTTCGTTAGGCATGACCCTGTGTGTTGTTCGGCGGAGACTCCGCCGAACGACGGGGTAACACCCCGTCCTCTCCGGAGGAAGAATTGCCCGACTCACCGGTCTTCCTCCATTACGAGGACGAGCGCTCCGATCAACGCCGCGGTCAGAACGAGACCGACGCATTGCAGCGGCCAGACGTAATCGGTCATGAGCGCCTGACCGATTTGCCTGACGGAAAGCATGGCAATCGGTCGGGCGGTGCCGCTGAGGCCGGGCGTTTTCACGATCGCCCAAACCAGCCCGGCGAAGACCGCGAGTGCGACCACCACTCCGCTCCAGTTGAAACCGTGCTCCAGCTCCGCGCCCCGGCGGGTGAGAAGAATGGTAAAAACGATCAGGACCGCGACCGCGCCGACGTAAACGAAAACCTGAACGAGGCCGACGAATTCCGCGCCTAACAAGAAGTAAAACGCGGCCACCCCGACGAGGGCGAGGGCGAAAGTGAGGGCGGCGTGGACCAGCTTGCGCAGAGTGGCGGCGGCAAGCGCGGCGGCCAGGGTCAGCACCGTGAGGATGAAAAAAGCGGCGCTGTTCATTCGGCGAAACGGTAGGTGCGCGGCGCGAATTTTTTCCCGGTCTCGAGAAAGTGGGAGAGGAGCAGGTAAACGAGCGCGATCACGCCTAACGACCAAAGCCAGCCGGCCAGACCACGCCCCTCGTAATGCCAGACGGCCGCCGCGATGAGGCAGGCAAAGGCCATCGGGAGCATGAATTTCCAGGCAAAATTCATCACCTGATCGACCCGGCTGCGCGGGAGCGTGCCCCGGACCCAGATGAAAACGAAAACGAGGAGGCCGAGTTTGGCGAAAAACCAGAGGTAGGAAGGAATGAACTCCAGGACCCGCCACGGCGCCTGCCAGCCGCCGAGGAAGAGAGTCACGGCCAGTCCGCTGATCGCAAACATCCCGAGATATTCGCCGAGGAAAAAAATGGCGTACTTGAAGCCGGAATATTCGGTCATGTGGCCGGCGACGATTTCCGATTCGCCTTCCGGGACGTCGAACGGGGTGCGGTTCGATTCCACCAGCCCAGAGACGAAAAAGAGAAGAAAGGCGGCCGCGCCCCAGGGAGTAAAGACGAACCAGTGCGGAAAAATGCCTAACGAATAACCGTCCTGAGCGGCGACGATCGCATCCGGGCGAAGCGAGCCGACCACCATCACGACCGGCAGGACGGTAATGAGGAGGGGAAGCTCGTAGCTGACCATTTGCGCGATCGCGCGCATCGCGCCGAGCATGGAAAACTTGTTGTTACTCCCCCAGCCGGCCATGAAAACACTCAGCTCGGTGGTCGAGCTGATCGCGAAGAAAAACAAAATTCCGCCGTCGATCGTGAAGGGCGTCATGTTGCGTCCGTAGGGGATGATCCCGAGCACGAGGATCGCCGTCGCCGCGATCAGGATCGGCGCGAGAAAATGCACTACCTTGTCCGCGCGCGTCGGGACGATGTCTTCCTTGATCAACATCTTGATCCCGTCCGCCACCGGCTGGAGGAGCCCGAAAGGACCGACCCGATTGGGCCCGAGCCGGTTTTGAATTCGCGCGAGGATTTTTCTTTCGAGGACGGAGATGAGAGCGAAAAGGCTGAGGAAAACG
>JBBQHV010000120.1:0-6033 GCA_038324295.1 Chthoniobacterales bacterium | reverse complement strand
AAAACCCTCGGCCTCGCGGAGATTCGGCTTCTGCTCGGGAAAAAAATCAGCGAAGCCGGCTCCATCGCCGCGATTCAGCAGGCCACCCGTCGCTACGCCAAAAGACAGTTGACCTGGTTTCGCCACCAAACTAATTTTGAGCCGCTGAATTTATCTCTATTGAAGGACCACGCAGCCGCTCTCGATTGGATCCTGCAAAAAGCCGAGCGCTTCTTTGCCCCCGCTGAATGATACTTACCCAGCCGCAGCGCAAACCGGAGCGCGCCCTCCTCATCGGTCTCGAAAAAGCAGGAGTCTCGAAATGGGATTTGCGCGATTCGCTAGAAGAACTGGCGGAGCTGGCCAGCTCAGCCGGAGCCGAGGTGGTCGACACCATTACCCAGAAACTACAGAAGCCGACCGCGCCGTTTTACATCGGCAAAGGGAAGGCGGAACTGATCAGGGATTCGTTCCAGGATCAGGAGGTCACGTCCGTAATTTTCGACAACGAGCTCTCGCCTGCGCAGGGCCGGAACCTGGAAAATCTTTTCTCCCGCAAAGTGCTCGATCGCACTCAGCTTATTCTCGACATCTTCGCGCAGCGCGCGCGCAGCCGGGAAGGACGTTTGCAGATCGAGCTCGCGCAGTTGCAATATTTGTTGCCCCGCCTAACGAGAATGTGGACACACCTTTCCCGGCAAACCGGCGGCATCGGCACCCGCGGCCCGGGGGAAACTCAGCTCGAAGTCGATCGCCGCCGCGTCCAGGAAAGGATTGCCCGGCTCGAGCGCGACCTCCAGGACGTGCGAAAACATCGCGCCATCCAGCGGCAGGGCCGCAAACGCCATCAATGGCCGGTCGCCGCGGTGGTCGGTTACACCAACGCCGGCAAATCGACTCTCCTCAATCTCCTCACCGGGGCCGGCGTTCTCGCCGAAGACAAACTTTTCGCGACCCTCGATCCGACCACGCGTAGTTTTGTTTTGCCTAACAAACAGCGCGTCCTTCTCACCGACACGGTCGGTTTCCTGCGCAAATTGCCCCACACGTTGATCGAGTCTTTCAAGGCCACGCTCGAGGAAGTGGTCGAGGCCGATCTCCTTATTCACGTCGTCGATCTGAGCCACCCGCGGGTCGACGAACAGATGGAAGCGGTCGACACCGTGATCAAAGAACTTGGCGCCTACGGCAAGCAGACCCTGATCATTTTTAACAAGATCGACCTGCTCGCGGACAAGGATTTTGGGAAGGTTTATCTGGAGAAATTTCCCGGGAGCGTTGCGATCTCGGCGCGCACCGGCACGAACCTCGACGAGCTCGTGCCGGCTTTGCAAAACGCGCTCAGCTCCTGGCGGCTGCGCGCTCGTTATCGGATACCGGTGAGCGAGGCCGCGCTCCTTGCTGAAGTGCATCGAGTCGGGCACGTCCTCGAAGCGCACTACGATGGCGACTTCACCACGTTCGTCGCTCACATCCCGCCGCAACTCGAGCCGAAGCTGGCGCCGTTCCTGGAGAAATCGTGAATTGGTATTGGCGCTGGGTGGCGCGGCTCGGGCTGACCAACCGCCCGCGTTTGCGCAAGATGATCGTCGCTGTGATCGGCAGCACGGTTGTTCTTTTCGGGCTGGCGCTGGTCGTGCTTCCGGGACCAGCCGTCATCGTGGTGCCGTTAGGCCTGGCCATTCTCGCGACGGAATTTGCCTGGGCCCGCCGCCTCGTGAAACACGGCGGAGATATCTGGAGCCGCTGGCGGCGCCGGCCCGTGCCCCCGGCCGAGGAGGAAACCGTTAGGCGATGACGGCCCGGGAGCGGGCCCAACAGCTGGTCAAACTGCTGCCCACGGTTTATCCCGACGCCCACTGCGAGCTCGATTTCAAGACGCCGCTGCAGTTGTTGATCGCGACGATCCTTTCCGCCCAATGCACTGATAAGCGGGTCAACCTCGTCACGCCTGCGCTCTTCAAGCGTTATCGAACCGCCGCGGATTACGCCGCCGCTCCGCCCGCGCAACTCGAGAAGGCGATCAGATCGGCCGGCTTTTTTCGCAACAAAACCAAAAGCATCCGGGCCGCCGCGGCCGCGATCGCGAAAGAGCACGGCGGTAGGGTGCCGCAAACGATGGCGGAACTGCACGCCCTCCCCGGCGTGGGGCGCAAGACGGCCAATGTCGTTCTCGGCAACGCCTTCCAGAGAGACGAAGGGATCGTCGTCGACACCCACGTGACGCGCCTTTCCCAGCGTCTTGGCCTAACGAAACAAACCGACGCGATCAAGATCGAGCAGGATCTCATGAAGCTGATCCCGCGCCCGCACTGGACGAACTGGAGTCACTGGCTCATCTGGCACGGCCGGCGCCGCTGCTTTGCCCGCAAACCGGATTGCGAAAACTGCGAACTGCTCAAGCTTTGCCCTTCCGGTCCGAAATTCATCCGCAGCGGCGAGGCGCGCGCTTCAGCGTGAATTGGACTTCTTCGCCGCCTTGCTGACGGTCTCCGCGGTCCGCGCGGAGCGTTTCCGGAGGCGCTCGAATTCCTTCTGAAAGTCATCGAGATCTTCATCGGTGAGCGTCTCGAGATCCATCAACTTGTTGCGCGCGCCGGACATGCTCCGGATCAACTCGTCGAGCTTCAGCTGCACCGCGCGCGAGTCGCGGTTCTGGGTGTTTTGGATGAGAAACACCATCAGGAAGGTGACGATGGTCGTGCCGGTGTTAATGATCAGTTGCCAGGTGTCGGAGTAATGAAAAATGTGTCCGGTTAATCCCCAAACCACGATGACCGAAACGGCCGCCATGAAGGCCCAGGCCGTGCCGAGGACGGCAGAGGTCTTGCGCGCCGCCACTCGGAACGCATCCTGCACCCGGCAAAACAAATTGCGCTCGGGCTCTTTTTCTTTTTTCCGGCCGTTCGACTTTTTCGCCATTGCACCTGTTGCTTCGCTTGGGGGAGGGAGCCTGCGCGCCTCCCGGTTCATTTTTGTCACATGAGTTTTCCGCCGGCCGAAATTCTGCACTTGAACCTCGACGACGCCTGGCCGGCCGATCTCGGCCTGCCGCTTCGCGACCTGCGCGCGTGGGGTCCGCGGCTGCGCTTCTCCGCGCCGGCCCGCGAGATCGCCGCCTTCGACAAAGAACTGGGCGAGACTCTGCCGCCCTGGCTGGTTTATGGGTCGGGCGATTTTCATCATCTCACCGCCTTGTCGGTCCGGAGGCAGACTCGCCTAACGACGGTGGTTTCCTTCGATAATCATCCTGACTGGGACATCCGCCCGCCCCGCTGGGGTTGCGGGAGCTGGGTCAATCGTGCTCTCGAAGCGCCCCAGATCGAGAAGGTGAGCGTATGGGGTTGCGGTAACTTCGAATGCTGGTGGCCGGGCCGCATCTTCGGCAACAATCGGGCCGAGCGGGAAGGCCGCCTGGAAGTGCATCCCTGGGCGGACGACCGGCGAGGGAAGGATCGGGAAAGGCGCGGCGCGATTTTTCAGGAGGATTGGCGGGAAAAGTTCACCGGGTTCGTTAGGCAACTGGGCTCGGGGCAGGTCTACCTGACGATCGACCTCGACTGCCTGCGCGCGGAGGATGCTGTGACCAACTGGGAAAGCGGTTGCTTCAGCGTGGAGGATGTCGCCTGGGCGATCGCTCTGCTCGGCCATCGGATCGGGGCGGGGGACATTTGCGGCGCGTGGTCGCGGCCCATCTATGCGCGGCGGAAGCAACGCTTCGCCGCGGAATTCGATCATCCGCAACTGCCGAAGCACGATCCGGCGCTCGTTAGGCAAACAAATCTCGCGGCCCTCCGCCGCTTGCTCACGGCGCTCTAGACCCTGAACAAACACCCGCGAAGTATGCGCCTCGAGGCGGTGTTGTAGGGTGCGCTGTCTCAGCGCATCGTCTGGGGGCTGATCACCTCGCACCGTCCGCTGAGGACAGCGGACACTACAATCCCTGGCGCAAGGTTCGCGCCCAGGTTCAGTCTCATCGGTTAGAGTGCGCTAGCTCAGCGACACCAGCACCACTCCGAGCGCGATAATGATCGAGCCGATCGTTAGGCGGAGCGTCACTTTCTCTTTCAGGACAAACGCTCCGGCGAGCGCGATCAGAATCACACTCAAGCCCTGAAAGGGAAAAAAGTAGCTGAGATCGAAACGCTGGAGGAGCCCGATGTTGATAAAGAAATTTGCCGCGAAAACGCCGATCGCCCCCGCGAAAACAAGCGTGGCGCGCAGCCGCGAATAAACCGGGCGCGCCATGATATCCATCGCGTGCTTGAGCAGAATCTGACCGGCCACGAAGCAGCTGATCGAAATAAAAATGAGCAGCCCGGCGAAGAGCGTCACAGCTTCTCCTCCAGTTTGGCGGCCGGTTTCGCCACGATCATGAGGCCGAGGAGAAGGAGCCCGATCCCGAGCCAGCGCTTCGCCAAAATCGCTTCGCCCAAGAAAATCCAGGAGCTGAGCGGAACGAGAATGTGGACCGCCTGGCCGACCGGAAACGCGATCGTGAGGGGGAGCTTTTTTAAAGTCGCGAGCCAGTTAAACAAACTGATGACGGAGGCGAGAATTCCCCACCAAACCCAGCCCGAGCGCAGCCCGGTCAGGCCGGTCCAGGACCAGGCGTTGTCGGGGTTGGCGATCTCCGTCGCGCCCAGCTTGAGAAAAATTTCCGCGGCCGTCGCGAGAAGGACGCAGATCGCCAACTGCACCCACGGACTAACCAACCAGCGGCGCAAGGAGCCGATCACGCGTTACAATTCGTGGGCGTTGGGGAATTGCCGCAGCACGGGATCGTGCCGGGTCGGCTGGAGGAAGCGGAGGGCGTGGCGGAAGAGGGGATTGAGGAGCGCGCCGGTGTGCCGGACGTAGAGATCGAGCGGGACCAGCTCGCAGCCGAGATGGAGCTTGGGATCGTAATTGAGCGGGCTGCTGCAATAGGAATGCAGCCCCTGCGCGAGCGCCCAGGTGATGATGTCGCGGAGCGTGTAGAAATAAAGGTTGAGATCGAAGGCGACGCCATAATCGAGCCCGAGATAATCGTCGTAGATCGTCCCCTCGTGCACCAGACAGAGACTGAACGCGATCACCCGGCCTTTCTGCCGCCAGACGAAAAAGCGCGTTCGCTCCGGCATCTCGCGGCCGAGCCGGCAAAAATATTCCGGGGTCAGCTTCTCGAAGTGCAGCCTGGAGCGTTCATGCACCTGGAGATAGAGCGGGTAAATCTCCCCGATCACCGGCGTGACATCGCTCCGCACTTCGCAGGTGATCGGCGCGCTTTGCGCGGTCTTGCGAAATTTCCGGCGCAGGTTCTTGCGGGTCGCCTTGCCTAACGACTGCAGGTATTCCTCGAAATCGCGATGCCGCAGGGAGAGCCGCGTCATTGGCATGCTCGCGATCCGGGTGTAGCCGTTGCGCGAAAATGAGCTGAGCGGTTCACGATAGCGCGCGGAAAAATCCTTCAGCACGACGAGCGGGGCACGCTTCGCCCGGGCGAAATCCGTCAAGCAGCCGTGGAGCGCTTCCGCGACCCAGGGCGCGTCTTCCGCCTGGCAGGCGCCGAGATGACCTTCCCCCGCAGCGCACCCGACCATGAGAGTCTTCAAGGTGAGAAAGCGCGGAAACTTCCGCCGGATGCGATCGATCGCTGCGCGCAGCGGACCGGTCACGCCCTCGGTCAGATTTTGCCTGAGGAAGAAAAGCGGCTGGATCGCGCGCACCTGCCGGTCGCTGTCTTCGAGGATGAGGAAGAAATAATCGAAGTCGTTCGCCAGGGTCGCGCTGATCAGTTCGTAGAAACGATGATCCTTGCACTGGTCGCGAAAGGCCTCGTGCCAGGCCGGACAATCCTGCAATTCCGAGAGAGTAACGACCGTGGCAAAGCCGTGCTGAGTCCGGAGAGAAGTGCCGGATGGCCGGCGCGAAGAGCGCCTGGGAGGCGAAAGAAGAGCGCTGCTGGGAATGGTTATGTAGTAGCCGGGGTGGGCGTTTTTTCAAGCGAGCTCCTCGCGGAACCGGCGTTGCGGCCCCCGCCGACCGGCGCGGCCCTAAAGCAGTTGAGTTCTT
>JBBQHV010000119.1:0-6067 GCA_038324295.1 Chthoniobacterales bacterium | reverse complement strand
TATCCCGCACATCTACAACGCGCTCGAGATTGAGTACGAAGTGAACGGCAACCCCACCAAACTCACCCTCGAAGTGCAGCAGCATCTCGGCGAAAGCTGGGTTCGATCGATCGCCATGTCATCGACTGAAGGCTTGAAGCGGGGCATGCCCGTAACCGATACCGGCGGCCCCATTTCCGTGCCTGTGGGCGAGGGGACGCTGGGGCGTATTTTCAACGTCACGGGCGATCCGGTCGATAATCGCGGGCCCGTCGCATTTACCAAGCGGTACCCGATTCATCGTAAGGCTCCGGAACTCACCGATCAGGACGTTCAGGCGTCGATCCTCGAGACCGGCATCAAGGTTATCGATCTCATCTGTCCCTTCACCAAGGGCGGCAAAGTCGGCGCCTTCGGCGGCGCCGGGGTTGGCAAGACGGTCGTCATTCTCGAGCTCATTAACAACATCGCGAAAAATCATGGCGGCTTCTCCGTTTTTGCCGGGGTGGGCGAGCGTTCGCGTGAAGGGAACGATCTTTACACCGAGATGAGCGAGGCGGGCGTGATCGACCAGAAGGATTTGAGCAAATCAAAAGTCGCGCTCGTTTACGGCCAGATGAACGAGCCGCCCGGCGCACGTCTCCGTGTCGCTCTTTCCGCGCTCGCCATGACGGAATACTTCCGCGACGAGCGCAACCAGGACGTGCTCCTTTTTATCGATAACATCTTTCGCTTCTCCCAGGCCGGTGCGGAAGTTTCAGCATTGTTAGGCCGGACGCCCTCTGCGGTCGGCTATCAGCCGACGCTTGCCGCTGAGATGGGCGATTTACAGGAACGCATTACCTCGACGAACAAGGGCTCGATCACTTCCGTGCAGGCGGTTTATGTGCCGGCGGACGATCTGACCGACCCGGCCCCGGCCAACACGTTTGCCCACCTTGATTCCACCATCGTGCTCGAGCGCTCCATCGCCGAGCTGGGCATCTATCCGGCGGTCGATCCACTCGCTTCCACTTCCAAAGCGCTCGCCCCCGACATCGTAGGCGAGGAGCATTACAACGTCGCGCGCGGCGTGCAGAAGGTGCTGCAGCGCTATAAGGATTTGCAGGACATCATCGCGATTTTGGGCATGGACGAGCTCAGCCCGGAGGACAAACTAACCGTCTTTCGCGCCCGCAAAATTCAGCGTTTCCTCAGTCAGCCCTTTCACGTCGCCGAGGTCTTCACCGGCACCTCCGGCCAGTACGTCACGATCGCCGAAACCGTCCGCGGCTTTAAAGAAATCCTCGATGGCAAACATGACGATGTCCCCGAGCAGAATTTCTACATGAAGGGCGGCATCGACATGATCAAGGAGTAGGATGGCGCGCACCCTGCGGTTGGAAATTGTCACCCCGGAGGCGAAAGCCTACTCCGAAGACGTGGAAATGGTCGTCCTTCCCGGACGCGACGGCGAGCTCGGCGTCTATCCGCAGCACGTCCCGGTTTTGACCACGCTCAAACCCGGCGAACTCCGCGTGCTTAAAGGTGGCCGCGAAACCTTCCTCGCGGTCGGCGATGGTTTTGCCGAGATCACCGGCGAATCGATTTCCGTCCTCACCGACATGGCGCTCGAGTCGGCCGCGATCGATGAGGCTGCGGCCGAAGCCGCCGTCGCCCGCGCGCAGGCAGCGATGAAAGAAGATCTCGGCGGCGAAGAGGTTGCGGCGGTGCAGGCTTCGCTGCAGAAGGCGCTCGCCCAGCTGCATGTCAAGCGTCGCCAACGACACTAGCACTCGTTAGGCCGGAATCGACCGGCGCAAAATGGAAACGCCAGCAGCGCTCGGGATCATCGCCGGGAGCGGCGTCTATCCGCTTCTCCTCGCCGATGCCGCGCGCGTCGCCGGAGTAAAAAAAATCGTCGCCGCCGCCTTCACCGGGGAGACTGCCAGCGATATCGAAAACCGGGCCGATGAGATCGAATGGATCCGGGTTGGCCAGCTCAGCCGGCTCCTCAGTTTTTTCCATGAGGCGCAGGTAAGGCACGCCATCATGGCGGGCCAGATCGCTCCCGGTAACCTTTTCAACCTGCGGCCCGATTTCAAAACCATGTTCCTCCTCGCGCGTCTGAAACAGCGCAACGCCGAATCGATCTTCGGTGCGATCGCCGATCAACTCGCCGAGAATGGCGTCGAGTTGCTCGCGGCCACCACTTTTCTCGACCACCTCCTCGCGCCCTCCGGACACATCGCCGGCCCGAAGCTGAAAGGGCGCGAAGAAGAGGATATCGTTTTTGGTTTTGAGGTCGCGAAACAGCTGAGCAATCTCGACATCGGCCAGACCATCGTGGTGAAAAACGGCACCGTCCTCGCGGTCGAAGCATTCGAAGGAACGAACGATGCGATCCGGCGGGGTGGATCGTTAGGCAGGAAGAACGCCCTTGTCATCAAGGTCACAAAACCGAACCAGGACATGCGCTTCGATGTCCCGGTGATCGGGACGGAGACCTTGCGGGTCGCGGCGGAAGCAAAGGTGCGCGCCATCGCGGTCGAGGCCGGGCGCACCCTTTTGCTCGAGAAAGCCGCGCTTATCGACCTGGCCGAGCGCTCGAAGATTTCTCTGGTCGGCCACTGAGGCGGCGAAGAATCAGCTCCTTCACGGCGGGTGAAAAGTCGGAGCAAAACCGCACTTTCCTCCCGCCCGACGACCGCTTTTGCCTGACGAGGAAACTGCCGTCAGCCTCGATCGCGGCGTAGCGTGTGTTTATCGTCAGGAGCGAAGGCCGCGCCGCAGCCGCTACGGCAAGGGCATCGAAAATCGGACCGCCGCGCGCTCGTGCGAGATGGGTCCAGAACCAAAGCCAGATTCCGCTTCGCTCCGCCAGATAGTGGCCGGTCGCTCCGCTTTTTCTGAGAGCCTCGAGATCCGGCTTTGCGATCATCAGTCGGGAGGAGGTTTCGATCGGCGCGATCAGAATCGGGATCGGGGAGCGCAACACGGCCCGGACCGCGGCGGGATCTTTGACGAAATTCGCGTCGTGGATCCGAAATGTTTCCTGCGGGCCGAAACCGAGCGTCGCTCCCGGCGATTTGCCCGCCACCATCACAATTTGTTCCAGCCGGCCGGCTTGCTCGGGGTGCAACGCGAGAAAAGCGGCGAGGTCGGTCAGCGGGCCGAGAGCGACGTAAACGAGTCGTCTGTTTTTCCGCAACGCAACTGCCAGCGCCTCCGACGCTGCCGACCGCCGATCGAAGTCGCCAGGACCAGTGGCGCCGGGGAAAATGGGAATCGCAAGACCGAGCTGGTTCAGCAGGGTCCGCGTGCGCCCGGTTGTCCCGGCGAGCGGCGCATTTCCATAGGTCGTGCTGATCCCGGCTACGCTGAGCTCCGGCGAATGGAGGGCCACAATCAACGCATACGCGTCATCGACCTCGCGCAAAGGCGATCCAAGCGACAGATCGGTATCGATCCAAACAACCCGTGCCGCCTGGGTCGTCGAGAGGGCGAGGACCAACCCCGCGAGCAGGAGCCAGCCCCGCCTTAGACGAAATGACTTCGCCGGCGCGCCACCCGCAGAGACCGGTGCAGCAAGCGCGATCCGGAAAAACAAAGCCGCACTTTCGGCAAGAGGCGAACCGCTCGCCCTTACTTTCTCAGCACCGCGACTCCGAGTGGCACGGTCCCCGGCGGAAGGCCGAGATTGTAGGGCTCACGATTCTCACTCACCGTTCCATCCGCGGCGACATCGAGCACGTGCAGAACGCCCACGCGATCGAGAACGTAGAGAAATCTTCCCGTCGGATCGAGCTGAGTGTGTGTCGCGAAAGGCAAGTCTCCGGCCAGCACCACGTGTTGGATTTGCACCGGGTTCGCAAAATCCGTCGTGTCATAGACCGTGACCGAACCGGATAAAGTCTCGCCGGTATAAAGCCTCGTGCCGGTCTTGTTCATCGTCGCCCAACAGGGGGCTTCCCCAGGGCTGGGCTGGGTCTGAACTGCCGAAAGGTTGTAGCCCGAGTCGTAGGAAAAGACACTTAGCTCGTTGATGTTCGGCACCGTCACATACATTTCCCTGACCTTGGGATGGAGCACGCCGCCCACATTATCTCCACTGGTCCTGAGCGAACTGGTCTCCGTCATGATCCCGTCGCGGGAGAGCTTGTAGCTGGCCACCGTTTGCCCAAAGTAAAGAATCCCGATGAAGTAAGGCGGCCCCTTCTTCGGCATCAGAATCTGCGACGGAGAGCTATGGCGCGGAAGGGTGAGCGTGGAGCCCGGATTCTGGGTCGGAATGCCGGCCGCGCTCACCTGAAAGGTGGTGTAACTCGGTTTCGTCTTGGGTTGGAAGGGATCGGAAGCTTTATTTGCGATTACCATCATCGAGACCCCGTGGCCGAGGCCATTGTCCTTGTATCCGATGCTCGCCGGTTGCGATCCTCCCGAGGGAAAGGGCGATCCCGGAATGAGGGTGAGGCCGCCCTGGGCATCCAGGCCAAAGGCCGAGAAGTCGTTGGAATGCCCATTCACGACGAAGAGCAACGTTCCCGCGGCGTTGATCGCCAACTCGCCGTCGGAATCCCACTGCGCGTCCTTCAACGGATCAGCCGTGCCCGCGACCCCCGTGCCCCCGGTTGCAAAGGGAGATCCCGGCAGTGGAGCCAGATTCCCGGACCCATTGTTGACTAATCCGATCACGGCGTTCTGACCCGTGGCAGTGATATTGCCGTTGATGTAGACCAGGGTTTTTCTAGCTGACGCAGTCGGAGTCGAGCCGAGGAGCAAGAGGACGAGCGCGAGAAGCAGCGCGACTCGGTCTCGGAGTGAATTTGAGCTTGTTGTTTTCATGTGTATCTCCTGGAGAATATCGAACCCGTCGGCTTGGCAATCGGACGA
The DNA here is from genome assembly GCA_038324295.1 of Chthoniobacterales bacterium. Classification (GTDB taxonomy): domain Bacteria; phylum Verrucomicrobiota; class Verrucomicrobiia; order Chthoniobacterales; family UBA10450; genus Palsa-1392. The sequence goes on along the minus strand of JBBQHV010000119.1, from coordinate 1,216 downwards.
AATTTCGATCCGTTTTTTTTGCCGCCTGCATGTTATTTGTTTGCCCGCTTCTCGCCAAGGAAAATTTGCTCGACGGAAACTTAATTTCCCCCATAAAATAAAAAGATGGAAAATTCGCTGGCAGATGTGAAGGAGCCGATCCGCGCCTTTATTCTCGAATACGCGGCCGGCCGAGGCGTGACCGAAGTGAAGGACGACGAATCGCTTTTGAAGAACAACGTTATCGATTCTCTCGGTGTCTTCCGGCTTATCGCTTTCCTCGAGGATACGTTTCCTCTCACGATCGAGGAATCCGACATGTCGCCGGAAAACTTTCAAAGCCTCAACGACATCGAGAGCCTGGTCGCTGGCAAGCTGGGATAATTCATGGCGAGGCGGGTGGCCCCGGATCACCGAGCTGACTTTGCGGTGAGGGATTCATTCCAACTCGAGGCGGTCGCGGACTTGGACGTGCTTCCGGAGAATTCCCGGAGTCCTGATTCCAGCCCGGGTTCTAGTGCTGCCATGGGATGGAATTGGAGGAAGGGACTTACCCGCCCCCTCCCTCATTACAGACCTATCGTGGCGCGGCACCGAGGTGAGCCGGTTGATCTCTCTTTCGGGCAGCAGCGCCTTTGGTTTCTGGCACAATTTGAATCGGGCTCAGTCGCCTACAATGTGCCCATGGCCTGGCGGATGACAGGAAGAGTGAACTCTTCCGCCCTGCAACGCAGTCTCGATCGACTGATTACTCGTCATCATGCGCTGCGGACCACCTTCCCCGCCGATGAAGGGCGACCGCGGCAGGTCGTTACCGAGACAAAATCGATCAGCCTGAAGGTTATCGACCTTCGGAGCGTCGAGTATTCCGCGCGTGAGTCTGAACTTGCGCGCCAGATCCGCGAGGAGTCCCGACATCCTTTCGATCTCGGGATCGGGCCCCTGGTCCGCGCGGCTCTGTTTCGTTCCACTGAGGAAGAACAGGTGTTGTTACTCGTCCTCCACCACATCGTTTGCGATGGACCTTCGATCGCAATTCTGCTCGACGAACTCGGCTCATTCTACAAGGAGTTTGCCCACGGAATAGCGAGCGAGACTCCTGAGCCGCCGGTGCAGTACGCCGACTTTGCCATTTGGCAGCGAGAAACGTTGGTTCAGGAAGTTCGCGAGGCCCAACTGGCTTATTGGAAGGAGGAGCTAAATGGCTGTCCGGCAGCTCTCGATTTGCCACGAGACG
>JBBQHV010000118.1:0-6102 GCA_038324295.1 Chthoniobacterales bacterium | reverse complement strand
TGTCCCAAATGCGGGACGCATTGCGACTCACTTTGCCTAACGAGGCAAGCGGAGGAGCGCTTCCACGCCGCGCCCACTTTTTCGATTCGTTAGGCTAAGGGAGCCGCCGTGCGCTTCCGCAATCTGCCGGCTGAGGGCCAGGCCGATGCCGGAGCCGCCCGGCTTGGTCGTGAAGAAGGGCACGAAGAGATTACCCGGATTCATGATCCCGGGTCCTTCGTCGCGCACGATCACTTCGATGCACTCCGCGATCGCGCGCCAACTGATCGCGACCTCGCCGCCGGTCTCGAGCGCGGCGTCGACCGCGTTATGCAGAAGGTTGATGAGAAGTTGCTCGATCTGCGCGGAATCGGCCGCGATCGTGAGCGCAGGCCCTTCGATGATGCGAACGGCGAGGCGAGTTTCCAGACTAACCACCCGCCTGACAAGCTCACCCAGATCAATCGGCTCCTTCTGCGGCGGCGGGAGCCGGGCGAGGCGCGCGTAGGCCTGCATGAAACGGCTGAGCGATTCGGCGCGGGTCGCGATGACGTTGAGTCCGCTGCGCGCGTCGTCGCGCCAATCGGGCGGCGGCGGGTCGCGCCGGAGGAGCGATTCGAGGCTGCCGGCGATCGATTTGATCGGCGCGAGCGAGTTGTTCATTTCGTGACCGAGGACGCGCACGAGCCGCTGCCATGCGACCCGTTCCTCCTCGCGCAAGGTCCGGCTCAGATCGGTCAAGACGAGCAGCTCGTGGGGCAGACCGTGCTCGCGGAAGTTGCTCCTGCGCACGCCCCAGCGACCGGCGCCGCCGGGAAAACTGAGGCTGAGCGGCGCGTCTTCGTCGGCGTCGAGGCAAACCGCCAGCCCGAGATCCTGCGCCCGGCGGCCGAGCAACTTGTCGATCGGTTGACGGAGTAAATTTTCGCCGGCGCGATTGACCAGCCGGAGCCGGCGCTCGGGATCGAAGGTGAAAACGGCGACGTCGATTTCCGCCATGATGGTGCGGAGGAGAGCGGTCGCTTCGAAGGCGCCGAGCCGCTGCACGCGCAACGTCTCGCCGAGTTGATTGATCTCGAGCAGGACTTCGCCGAGGGCGTCATCGGTCCGGGCGCCGCGGGCGCGGATCGAGTAATCGCCTTCACGGAGGGCGGCGAGGAGGTTGCTCATGGTTTGGAGAGGTCGAACGATGTGTTCGCGGGCGCTGGCGAGGAAGCCGAAGGCGCAACCGACGATGACCATCGTAAGGGTCCAATCGACCTTCGCGCTGAAATCGCCGAACCAGAGGAGGGCGAGGGCGACGATCATCGCCGGCGCGCCGGCTGCGAGCGTGAGCCAGGTCAGACGGCCTTCGTGAGAAATGTGGTGGCGCGGTTTGCGGCCCCGCCGTTGCTGAGATTCGTTCATCGGCCCGCGTGGCAATCGTCGCCCTGCTCGCGATCTGGCTGGTAGCACAGGCAAGATGCCTGTGCTACAGGCCATAGTGCTGGAGACGCCGGTAGAAGGCGCTCCGGCTCAGGCCTAACGACTCCGCCGCCTTGCGCGCGTTGCCGTCGTGGCGGGCGAGCGCTTTTTTAATGAGGAACGCTTCGACCTCCTCAAGGCTCATTTCTTCGAGCCGGGGCGAACCGTCCGAAATCGTCGTTAGGCCAAGATCGTTTGCCTTTAGCTGGCTCCCCTGGGCCATGAGAACGGCCCGCTCGATCACGTGATCGAGCTCGCGCACGTTGCCCGGAAATTCATGCCGCATGAGCGCTTCGTGCGCGGCCGGTTCGAAGGCGGTCAGTTTTTTCCGGTAACGCTCGGCGTGCTGCCCGAGGAAAAGCGCGGCGAGCGGCGCGATGTCTTCGCGGCGTTCGCGCAAGGGCGGGAGCGGGACTTCGATCGTGTTCAGGCGAAAGAGCAGATCCTGGCGAAAACGGCTCGCGGCCACTTCGTCGTGCAGATTGGAGTTGGTCGCGGAAATGATGCGCACGTTGGCGTGCAAAGTTTTCGAGGAACCAACGCGTTCGAACTCTCCGGTCTCGATCACGCGCAACAACTTAGCCTGTTGGCTGAGCGGCAGGTTCGCGATCTCGTCGAGAAAGAGCGTGCTCTCATCCGCCAGCTCGAAACGTCCTGCGCGATCGGTCTTGGCGTCGGTGAAGGCGCCTTTCACGTGACCAAACAACTCGCTTTCGAAGACCCCTTCGGAGAGCCCGCCCATGTTGACCGTGATCATGATCTTGCTCGCGCGCGAGGAGAGCGAATGGATGGCGCGCGCGACGAGGCCTTTGCCGGTGCCGTTTTCCCCTGTGATGAGAACGTTCGCGTCCGAAGGGGCGACGCGCGAGATCAACTCGATGACCGGCTTCATGCGCGGCGATTGCGCGATGATATTGGGCATGGCGCCGCGCAGCAGTTCGTTTTTCGCTTCCGCCCGCTGGCTTTTGCGGAGCGCGCTGCCGAGCGCGATCTGGGTGCGGACAATGGTGAGAACGCGTTCGTTATCCCACGGTTTCGGGACGAAATCGCGCGCCCCAAGTTTCATCGCCTCGACCGCAAGATCAATCGTCGCCCAGGCCGTCATGACGACGATCGGCAGGTTTTCGTCGAGCGCCTGGATGCGCGGGATGGCTTCGAGACCTTCCTGCCCGGAGGTGGTGTCGCGGGTGTAATTGAGGTCCATCATGAGGAGCGCGTACTCGCGTTTATCGAGCGCGTTGAGAACTGCGCCTAACGACGTCACGGCGTCCGTCTGATAGCCTTCGCCTTTGAGGAGAATGCGCAATGCTTCGAGCACGTCGCCCTGATCGTCGGCGATGAGAATGCGGCTCACGGGATAACGATGAACCGCATTTCGGGTGCGGCGTCAATTCTCCCGCGGCACCCGCCTCCGGCAACCTGGCCCGAGAGTTGCCCCTTTTCTCCCTCTTCCGCAGGATGTAAGTTGCGAAGATGAACTGGGATCGAGGCGCTGGTGTGCTGCCGACTACTCACCGCCACATGACGGCGGACGAATATTATCAACTCCCTGAAGGCCCTCCTTATTTTCAACTCATCGACGGAGAACTGTTCATGTCCCCATCCCCGCATTTTTATCACCAGGAAATCCTCGGCAACATTTTCTTTCTCATTCGCGAGTACCTTCGCCGTCATCCAATCGGCAAAGTGGTGATTGCGCCATCGGATGTGGAATTCAATAAAAAGAACGTCTTTCAGCCGGACGTCTTCTTCATCCGCAACGAGCGGCTTGGCATCGTGGATAAACACGGAGCGAAAGGAGCGCCGGACCTGGTCGTGGAAGTGATCTCGGGCAGCACCGGCCGACTCGATCTCGGACCGAAGCGGATGGTCTATGCGCAAACGGGCGTGCTCGAATACTGGGTCGTCCTGCCCGATTCGCGGACGGTCGAAGTTTACCGGCTGCCGGAGTCTGCCGATCAGCCGGCGCAGACGCTGGGTGAGGGCATTTCCCTGACCACGCCGCTGCTGCCGGGCCTGGAATTGCCGCTCGCGGAAATCTTCGCCAGTTAGAGCGTCTGCCAAAAAAAGCTTCCGATTGGCGAAGTTGTAGCCGGGGGCGTTGACCCCGGCTGGTCTGGCGCGTGACCAACTCGTTCGCCGCCGGGGTCAACGCCCCCGGCTACAACTGGCCGTCAGAGCTGGAAATAATTTCTGGCAGATGCTCTAGCCGCCGGTGGCGAAGCCGGGATAGAGCGTCATCCCGCCATCGACGAAAAGGGTCGCGCCGGTGATGTAGTCCGATTGATCCGAAGCCAGCCAGACGGCGGTCCGGGCGATATCTTCCGGCTCGCCGACGCGCTGGTCGGGAATCAAGGTGAGAAGCGCCTTGAGCGCTTCCGGCGTGTCCCAGGCGTCGCGATTGATCGGCGTTTTGATCGCGCCCGGCGCGATGCTGTTGATCCGGATTTTTTTCGGCGCCAGCTCCTGCGCCATGCTTTTCATGAGCTGCATGATCCCGCCCTTGGAAGCGGCGTAATTCACGTGGCCGCCCCACGGAATGACTTCGTGGACCGAGCTCATGCAGACGATTTTGCCGGCCGCGCGCGAGACCGTCGGGACCACGCCGCGACGCAGAAATTCCCGGACCGCCTCGCGCGCGCAGAGGAATTGCCCGGTCAGGTTTACGCTGATGACTTTCTCCCACTGCGCGAGGGTCATGTCCTGGAAAGCGGCGTCCTGTTGCAGCCCGGCGTTGTTGACCAGAATATCGATCGTCCCAAAGGCCTTCAGCATTTCCGCAAACATCGCCTGCACCTGATCTTCGCGGCTGACATCGGCGCGCAGCGCGATCGCTTCCCCGCCCTTTTCGCGGATCAATCCGACGACGCGTTCCGCCTCGGCCGGATCGGCAACATAATTGACCGCGACCGCCGCGCCGGCCGCGCCCAGCCCGAGCGCGCAGGCTTCGCCGATCCCGGAATTCGCGCCGGTCACGAGCGCTTTTTGATTTCGCAAGGGACGCAGCGGATCGAAGGATTTTTCGGCGGCCATGACTGTGAGGAGAGTTCTTTTCGGAGGGCGCGAAAGCAAGGCAATTCAGCGCGGGAAGAGCTCAAGGTGAAGGCACAAATCTAGCTAGTTCTCTCGTGCGGCTGTGCCGCGCAGCTCGCAATGCCATTAGTCAAGCTCAAGCCCATCCGGCCCGAACCAACAAACTCCGATTACACTCATGATCCAGGACCTGAAAAATCTCGGCTCGCGCCTCCGCCAAACACTTCGGCAGCGGACGCGGAATATTTTGAAATCCTGGGCCGCGCGACGAACGACGCGATTCGGGATTGGAATGTAACCAGCGGCACGCTCAGCTGGCCGCGCGGGCTGGAAAGCCTGCTCGGCCATCGCTCCGCCCCGGCCGATAAAATCGGTTTCTGGTTCAATCACATCCACCCGGACGATCTCGACCGCATCGAGGAAAGCCTTCGCGAAACTTTGGCGAGCAACGCGGAACGTTGGATGGGCGAATACCGCTTTCAACGCGCCGACCGCGAATACATTCACATTCTGGACCGCGCCTTGATCGAGCGCGATGCGCAGGGCCGCCCGACCCGCGCCGTCTGCCTCATGATGGACGTGACCACGCGCCAGCAATCGCAGGCGCAGGCCCGCCGCTCGCAACGGATGGAAGCCTTCGGGCAACTGGCCGGCGGAGTCGCGCACGACTTCAATAATTTTCTCACCACCATCCTCGGCTACAGCGACCTGATTTTGTCCGAGAAAGCGGTCGATGGGCAGCTTGCCAGCCAGATCATCGAAATCCGCGATGCCGCCGGGCGAGCCTCGTCCCTGACGAATCAATTGCTTGCCTTCAGCCGGCGCCAGGCGCTCGAGCCCACCGTCCTCGAGATCAATGCCTTCCTCACTAATCTCGAGGAATCGCTCCTCCATCTTCTCGGTGAAAACATTTCCGTCACCTGTCATCTCCATCACCTCAAGGAAGGCGCGCACGTCCTCGCGGATGCGGGGCAGCTCACGCAAATCGTTTTGAACCTGGCCGTGAACGCGCGCGATGCCATGCGCAAAGGCGGGCGCCTCACGATCGAGACTTCCGTCGTTAAGGTGACAAGCGACACGGATCCGGCCTGCGCCTGCGGGGACATTCCGCCGGGCGAATACGTCGCCCTCGTCATGGCCGACAACGGCAGCGGAATGAGCGAGGAAGTGAAAGCGCGGCTCTTCGAGCCGTTCTTCACCACCAAAGGAGCGGGCAAACGGAGCGGACTCGGCCTCGCCACCAGTTACGGGATCGTTAGGCAAAGCGGCGGTCACATTTGCGCGGAGAGCGCGCTCGGGCAGGGGACCTTCTTCCGGATTTTTCTGCCGCGCGTTCCCGCTCCTCCCACGTCCGCCTTCAAAAAACGGCAGGCCGCCAGGGCGCTCACCGGCACGGAGAGCATCCTCGTCCTCGAAGACGATGTCAGCGTGCGCCATCTTTCCGTCCGCGCTCTGCGCCGTCTCGGCTACGAAGTGATCGAGGCCGCCCGCGGCGAAGATGCCAAGCGCCTCATGGCGCAACGCGGCGAACGCGGGATTGATCTTCTCCTCACCGACCTCGTCATGCCGGAAATGAGCGGGCGAAATTTTGCCGATTGGCTGGGCCGGGCGCATCCGCGGGCGAAG
>JBBQHV010000117.1:0-6376 GCA_038324295.1 Chthoniobacterales bacterium | reverse complement strand
AAGTTCGGCACGCATTCGATTAGCTTTCCCGATCCGCCCATAAACTATTTCTCCTCCTCTGCTTCGAGCAGAAGAACCACTTCCTCGATTAAAAGCGGCAGGTTCGTTTCCGCGACGCCCCACACCACCGTGTCATCAATCGTGTCGTAGCCATGAATGATGCGATTCCGGAAATCGACGATCCGGCGCGACTGGGAAACGGACCCAGCCGACACCGGATCGACCTGCGCAAGACGGTTCAGAGCTTCGCCGATGATCTCAAACTCGCGTTCAACCGCCCGCCGGAGAAGCCGGTTGCGCGCGTACTCTGCCAGGCTCTTGCCGGCCAGGTTTTGCAAAATGTTCTCGCCGGCCTCGCGCACGTCAAGCAACAGCTTTTTCGCCGCGACGGTCATAAAGAAGCTCACGCTGCGCCTGAACCGCTTCGCGAAAATAGCGGTTGCGAATGGAACTTTCGGTTACGAGATCGACGTGTCGCTCGAACAGCTTCTCCAGTCCGTGGGCAAGTCCGAAGTAGTTTTCGGCGTACTCAGCCGCCGGCTGTTCTTGCAGGATAACCAGAAAGTCGAGATCACTTTTGCCTGAATCGAAGCGCCCGCTCACCGCCGAACCGAACAGATAAAGGCGTTCCACCCGGAACTGCTGGCAAAGGTCGCGGAGTGACTTTTCCTGTTCGAGATCCATTATTCCCCCAGTTTAACGCTCGACGTTTGGTTGTCGAGTTCGTTAGTCGCGCGCCCGCGACGGCATCGGAATTTTCACGTCGTTCTCCCGCGCGAAATCGATCGCGCGCTGATAGCCGGCATCGACGTGGCGGATGATTCCCATCCCCGGATCGCTTGTCAGAACGCGATCGAGGCGACGGGCAGCGGCCTCCGTGCCGTCTGCCACGACGACCATACCGGCGTGTTGCGAATAGCCGATCCCGACGCCGCCGCCGTTATGGAGCGAAACCCAGGAGGCGCCGGCCGCGGTGTTGACGAGGGCGTTGAGCAACGGCCAATCCGCGATCGCATCGCTTCCGTCGATCATTCCTTCGGTCTCGCGGAAAGGCGAAGCGACCGAGCCGGCATCGAGATGATCGCGCCCGATCACGATCGGGGCGCTGATCTCTCCGCGCCTAACGAGTTCGTTGATGGCGACGCCAAACTGGGCGCGTGCGCCGTAGCCGAGCCAGCAGATGCGGGCGGGCAGGCCTTGAAATTGGATTCGCTCCCGCGCCAGTTTCATCCAGCGGGCGAGCGTTTCGTCTTCCGGGAAGAGTTCGAGCGCAAGCTCGTCGGTCCGCGCGATATCGGCCGGATCGCCGCTGAGTGCGACCCAGCGGAAGGGACCTTTCCCTTCGCAGAAGAGCGGCCGGATGTACTCCGGGACGAAACCCGGAATGTCGAAGGCGTTTCCGCAGCCAGCTTTTTTCGCCTGGGTGCGAATGTTGTTGCCGTAGTCGAACGTGATCGCGCCCAGCTTCTGTAACGCGAGCATCGCTTCGACATGCTCCGCCATCGCGGCCATCGAGCGCTCGACGTATTCGTCCGGGTTCGCCGCGCGCAGCTCGAGCGCCTCGGCCAAACTCATTCCGTTAGGCACGTAGCCGTTGAGGGCGTCGTGTGCGCTGGTTTGATCGGTCAGAACGTCGGGCACGATTCCGCGCCTGACCATTTCCGGAAGGACGTCAGCACAGTTGCCGACGAGGCCGACTGAGATCGCGTTTTTCCCCTCGAGCAGTTCGAGGGCTTCATCGAGCGAGCGGGCGATCTTGTCGCAGTAGCCGCTCTGCAGCCGTTTCTCGATCCGCGCGGGATCGACTTCGATGCCGAGGCAACGGGCGCCGTTCATGGTCGCGGCGAGCGGCTGGGCCCCGCCCATTCCGCCGAGCCCGCCCGTGACGAGGAGCTTGCCCTCGAGCGAGCCGCCGAAATGTTTGACCGCCGCGGCCGCGAAGGTCTCGAAAGTTCCCTGCACGATCCCCTGGCTGCCGATGTAGATCCAGGAGCCGGCGGTCATCTGGCCATACATCGTTAGGCCAAGTTTTTCGAGCCGGTTAAATTCCGGATAGTTGGACCAGTGGCCGACGAGATTGGAGTTGGCGAGCAGGACTCGCGGAGCGTTTTCGGTTGTCCGAAAAACTCCGACCGGCTTGCCCGATTGGATGAGAAGCGTCTCGTCGTTCTCCAGCTCGCGGAGCGCCCTAACGATGGCGTCGAACGCTTCCCAACTGCGCGCGGCGCGACCGGTGCCGCCGTAAACGATGAGGCGATCGGGCGCTTCCGCGACCTCGGGATCGAGGTTGTTCATCAGCATCCGCAGGACGGCTTCCTGCACCCAGCCTTTGCAGCTGCGCTCACTTCCATGCGGGGCGCGAATGGTTCGTTTCTGCGTCATAGATCTTCGCTGTCGAATTTCCCGGCCCGGATCGCGGCGGCGACGCGCTCGATGTCGGGCGAAAGGGCGCGATCTTCATTCACGCGCGGCGCCAAAGAACGCAAGGTGGCAAAGGCGCGCTCCACACCGACGCCGGCTTTCAGCGGCCGCAAAAATTCCAAGCCTTCCGCCGCTGCGAGCAACTCGATCGCGAGAACATTTTCCGCATCCTCCACGATCGTGCGCAACTTGAGGGCGCCCGTCATGCCCATGGAAACGTGATCTTCCTTCCCGGCCGAGGTAGGCAAATTGTCGACGCTCGCGGGATGAGCGAGGACTTTCGCTTCGTTGAGAAGCGCGACGGCCGCGACGTGCGCGATCATGAACCCGGATTGCATCCCCGGATGTTGCGCGAGAAACGCGGGCAGTCCTTCGCTCAGGTCCGGATTCGTTAGGCGATCGATCCGCCGTTCACTGATGCTCATGAGATCGGTCGCGGCGATGGCGGCGTAATCAAAAGCGAGCGCGAGCGGCGCGCCGTGAAAATTTCCGCCGGAGAGAACGTCGCCGTTGTCGCAAAAAACGAGCGGGTTATCGGTCGCGGAGCCGGACTCGATCGCGAGCACTTCCTCGCAATGGGTGAACGCGCCGCGCACCGCGCCGTGCACCTGCGGCATGCAGCGGAGACTATAGGCGTCCTGCACGCGCGGATCGTTCTCCGCGTGCGACGCGCGGATTTCGCTCTCGCGAAGCAACGCGAGAAGATGGCGCGCGACCGCTATTTGCGCCGGATGCGGGCGGGCGCGGTGGATCCGCTCGTCGAAGGCAACGGGCGTTCCCTTGAGCGCTTCGAGACTCATCGCCCCGGCGACGTCGGCGACGCGGGCGAGGCGTTGGGCGCGAAAAAGGGCGAGACCGCCGACGGCATGCATGGCCTGGGTGCCGTTAAGGAGGGCGAGGCCTTCCTTGGCCTGGAGCACGACCGGTTGCAGGCCGGCTTTCTGGAGGGCCTCCGCACCGGTCAGACGCGCGCCTTCGAAAAAAACTTCGCCTTCTCCGATGAGGGTGAGCGCGAGATGAGCGAGCGGGGCCAGATCGCCACTCGCGCCGACCGAGCCCTTCTCGGGAACGACGGGCACCAGACCGCGGTTGAGCATTTCGACGAGGAGCTGGATGACCTCGAGACGAATGCCGCTGAAACCGAGCGTCAGGACGTTGGCCCGGAGCAACATCATGGCACGCACTTCCGCGTCCGAAAGGGGCCGGCCGACGCCGCAGGAGTGGCTGCGCACGAGGTTGAGCTGGAGCTGCTGCACCTGATCGGGCGGAATGTGGACATCGGCCAGTTTGCCGAAGCCGGTGCTGACGCCATAGATGACGTCGTTGCGCCTGACGATCTCCTCGACGACCCGGCGCGAGGCGTGGATCGCTTCGTGCGCGCCCGCGGCGATCGCGACCGGCTCACGGCCGTTCGCGACACGATCTATCTCGAAAAGCGAAAGGGGCCGGCCGTCGATTTGCAACACGCGCCTAGATTGCGCCAGAAGCTCCGGCCCAGCAACCCCAGGGAATTGAGCAAATGCCCTGACGGGCCCAACGGAGGGATGAGCTCCTGCGCCGTAACGCAGCCCACGAAGCGGGCGAGGCCGGGCTTTCAATCCGCAGGGAGACCTTTCGAACTTCCCGCGCCGCTCCAGTCGTCCCCCCGGCGTCGCAGCGCTCCGCCCTCCAGGAGTGACCGGCAAGGCGCGACCAAAAAAAAAGGCCAGGCCGCGTGAACGGCCTGGCCTTAGGTTAAAGTTGTCCGCTGGAGGACAACCGCCGGGGAAGGGTTACTTCGAGTATCCGGTGGTCGCTGTCGTCGTACCCGTCGACATCGTCTCCTTTTTCTGGGCGCAAGCCCCCAGGCTCAACGCACCGGCCGCTACGGCCACGATCATGATCACTTTCAAAAATTTCACTATAAATCTCGCCTCCTTCCCTAGCATGTTGCTGCGACTAGTTAGGCGGGGTTGGCAGGGCGCGCAACGATTTTCTCCGCCTTTTTTTCAGGCCTGAATCACGACTTCCGCGCCGGTCGGAACCTGCTCGAAGAGCGCGATGAGATCGGCGTTTTTCATTCGAATGCAGCCGTGGCTGGAAGGCCGGCCGATGTCGTTCTCGTGGTTCGTGCCGTGAATGTAAATGAAGCGGTCGCGGGTGTTGGCGTTGTGCTCTTCGAGGCCGTCGAGCCAGAGGATGCGGGAAAGGACGAGGTCATCGGTCGGCGGCGGGATATCGTCGGGCGCGAGCGGGAGGCGGCTGCGGAAGATGGTGCCGACGGGAGCGCCATCGCCGATTTTCTCGGCGATCTGGAAACGACCGAGCGGTGTCTTCATGCTCCCCTCTTCGGAGCCGAGGCCGAAACGTGAAGTGGAAACCGGATAACTCGAGAGGACCTGTTCGCCGGAGAGGAGATCGAGCCGTTGATCGCGGACGGAAACGCGGATGGTGAGCGGGTCGGTTTGCATCTCAAAAGCCGGGCGATAGACTGCGCTCGCGCATGACAAAAAAGTATCACGTGGCGATCGTCGGCGCGACTGGCGCGGTCGGGATCGAGCTGCTCCGCGTGATGGAACGGCGGAATTTTCCGGTGGTGGATGTGCGCCTGCTCGCCTCTTCCCGCTCGGCCGGGAAGCGGCTGGATTTTCAGGGCGAGGAGTTGCCCGTGGCAACGCTGGCGGAGGATTCTTTCGATGGGATCGATCTCGCCTTTTTCAGTGCGGGCGCGGGGACGGCGAGAAAATTCGCGCCCCTCGCACAACGGGCCGGCGCGGTCGTGATCGATAATTCGTCGGCCTTCCGGATGGAAGACAAGGTGCCGCTCGTCATTCCCGAGATCAACCCGGAGGATTTGCGCGCTCATCGCGGCATCATTGCGAACCCGAATTGCACCACGGCGGTCGCGCTCATGGCGCGATATCCGTTGCATCGCGCGTTTGGATTGCGGCGGGTTTTCGCGGCGAGTTATCAGGCGGTTTCCGGGAGCGGGGCGCGCGCGATTGCCGAGCTGAAAGAGCAGGTCGCGGCGAATGTGCGGGGCGAGGCGGCGAAGGCGGAGGTGTATCCACATCCGATCGCGTTCAACGTTCTACCTCAGGTCGATCGCTTTCTCGAGAGCGGCTACACCGGAGAAGAGATGAAATTGCAAAACGAAGGTCGCAAGATGATGCACCTGCCAGAATTCCGCGCCTCCGTGACCTGTGTGCGGGTGCCGGTTTATCGGGCGCATTCGGTCGCGCTGAGCGCGGAGTTTGAGCGGCCGGTTACAGTGGCGGCGGCGCGCACGGTGCTCGCGGCCGCGCCTGGGATCGAGCTGGTGGATGAGCCGGAGGCCAATCGCTACCCCACTCCGCTGGAGGTCGCGGGGAAGGATCTCTGCCAGGTGGGGCGGCTGCGAGTGGATTGCGCGCTGGAGAACGGACTGGCGCTCTGGGTGGTGGGCGACCAGCTCCTGAAAGGCGCGGCGCTCAACGCGGTCCAGATCGCCGAGCTGCTTGCGCCCGGGCTGCTGTCGGCGGGGATGGGCGCATGACCGACGCCACGCAGGCGATCCCGTCCGGCGAGCCGGACAAGCCGGTCGTCGCCGACCGCTACCGCCTGGTCTCCCTGCTCGGCCGTGGGGGCACGGCCGAGGTGTGGCGGGCCGAGGACGACGCCCTCGGGCGCAGCGTCGCGCTGAAGCTGGTCACCGTCCCGACCGACGACAGCGCCGCCCGCGCGGGCGAGGAGGCTCGGTTGCTCGCGCGGCTCAACCACCCCGGCCTGGTGCCGGTCTACGACGCCGGCACCGACGAGCGCGGCCGGCCGTGGGTCGTCATGGAGCTGGTGGAGGGCGAGACGCTCGCCGACACCGTCAAGCGCGGACGCATGCCGTCGAAGCGGGTGGCGGTGATCGGTCGGTCGGTCGCCGAAGCGCTCGGCTACGTCCACGCGCAGGGCCTGGTCCACCGCGACGTCAAGCCGGCCAACGTCC